>CAYVLI010000323.1:0-3737 GCA_964452105.1 uncultured Nitrospinota bacterium | reverse complement strand
CGGCTGAGCCAGGAGATTCACCGGCTGGAAAAAGAAGCCCTGCGCACGGAGGCGGATATTCAGAGCTCCATCAGCGCCGCGGGAGCGATGCTAACGGAAGCGGAGCGGCTGCTGGCGGAAATTGCGGAACTGGATGAAAAGCGCTTGCATCTCAACGGAGAGATAGAGGGCAGAAGAAACGAGGAAAGGCGTCTGGCGGAAGAAGCAACCGAAAGGGCGGCCTCTTTTATGAAGCTGAAAACGGGGCTTGCAGAACTGGTAGGGGAGTATGATTCAGCCAGGGAAAAGCTCGAGGAGGAGAGGTTCGCCTATATCGACCTCCTGAGTGCGCTTTCCAGGGAGCGCAATATCCTCAATGCAGGGGAGACCCAGCAGCAGAGTCTTGCCCGCCGGGAAGCGAAGATCAGGGAGGGGAAAGAATCGGCATCGGCTCTCATCGAAGGGTTTCAGAACCGGAAAGAGAAAAAAGAAGCGCATCTGGACGAACTGCGTTCAGGCGTGAAAGCTGCAGAGGAACGCAGGGAAGCTCTGCTCTCGGAGTCGGACGAGCTTAAAAACAGACTGAGCGAAGCGCAGGATGAAGTATCTGCGCTCAAGGACAGACATTCCCGCCTGAGTGCTCGTATAAGCTCACAGGAGGAACTGCTGAGCAGCCATGAGGGGTATCGCGACGGCGTCAAGACCATTCTGGCGGGCAGGGACAACGGGGCGGGACTGGAAGGCGTCAGAGGCGTAATTGCGGATTTGCTGGAAACGTCACCCCGCTACGAGACTGCCATCGAGGCGGCTTTGGGAGAAAGGCTTCAGTATCTTGTTACAGAGGACCATAGCCATTGTTTTAAAGCCCTCGAGTACCTCAAAACGAGCCTGGGGGGCAGGAGCACGCTCATCCCCGTCAACCCCAGGGCTGAGGCGGACGAGGCAGCGGCCCTGTCCGACCGCCCGGGGGTGGTGGGTCCGGCCAGGGGGCTTATCAGTTGCCCGCAGGAATACGGCAGGGTGTTCGACTACCTGTTGAGAAACGTCCTGGTGATGGAAGACCTGCAGGCCGCCCTGAATTTATGGAAGGCCAATTCCATAAAGGCGGTAATGGTTACACTGGAAGGAGAAGTCATCGACGCGGGCGGAGCGGTGACCGGCGGAGCGGCTGCGGACAGCAGCGGGAGCTTCCTGCATCGAAAACGCCTGCTTCGGGAAATGAAGCAGGAACTGCATGAGCTGGGGCTGCGGCTGGAAAGGACGATTGCCCGTAGAGATGAGTATCGGGAACGATACGAGTCAGTAAGAGAAGAACTCGAACATATCGATGAACGCATCAAAGAAGGGGAAGTGGCCTGCCTCAACTGTTCCGGGGAGCTCGACCTGATAGGAAGCGAACTGCAAAGCGCATCCGTCAAGCTGAAGGCCGCTGATTACGAGGAGCAAGAACTGCTTCGTGAGAAGGATAACTACCTCCGGGAACAGCAGCGCGCCCGTACCGAACTCGAGCGCCTGTCAGAAGCCAAGGAACGGCTTGAAAAGAGCTCCGGGGAACTGAGGGAGAAGGTAGAAGAATACCAGAGCATGGTTGAGGAGATGAAGGGCAAGGTCATCCGCGAGGAGATGGAATCGGCCTCGCAAAAAGAGAAGCATACCAGATGCCTGTACGAGATTCAGGACCTTCTTAACGAGGAGGAAGAGATCGGGCTTAAGATAGAGCAGAGGAGGGAGCGGCAGAAAGAGGTGGTAAGAAAGCGGGAGGAGAAGGAAAATAAGGCCCGGCAGCTCAAGGCGGAGTTGGCGTCGCTGGAGAGAGAGAAGAACGAGTTGTCGATGGCGCTTTCTGTAAAAAAGGAGGAGTATGAAGAGGCCGAAAGCGGCATCTCCGACATGGAAGCCGGAATAAAATCCCTCCGGGGGAAGACGGATGAATCCCGCGAACACCTGCATGCCCTTTCGCTGCAAGAGGCCGAGCTGAGAGTGCAGATGAATAACCTCGTGGAAACCGCTCGCAACCGGCATGGAGCCGACCTGAGATACGAAAGGAAAGAACTCCCCGGAGAGATGGAGGAGTGTAAGGAGAGGCTGGCACATCTGAACGGGATACTGGAGAAGATGGGTGACGTGAACATGTCCGCCCTCTCGGAATACGAGGAAGTGAGCAAACGCCACGATTTCCTGGCCGCCCAGCACGACGATCTGGTGCAATCTGTGGAAGACTTGCGGCAAGCCATCGAAAAGATCAACCGTACCACAAGGGTCCGATTTCGCGAAGCCTATGAAAAGATAAACGCCAACTTCAAGGATATGTTCGTCCGTCTTTTCGGGGGAGGAGAAGCGGAGCTTGTCCTCAGCGATGAATCCAACCTGCTGGAAACAGGCATGGACATAGTGGCACGTCCTCCGGGGAAGCGGCTCCAGAACATAACGCTTCTCTCCAGCGGCGAGAAGGCCCTCACTTCTCTTGCGCTTCTCTTCGCGGTTTTCCTGTCCAAGCCGAGCCCCTTCTGTCTGCTCGATGAGGTGGACGCTCCGCTGGACGAACCGAACGTGGAAAGGCTAACCGAAGTGCTCAGGGAGTTGTCAGACAGAACCCAGTTCGTAATCATCACTCACAACAAACGGACCATGTCCGCCGCCGACCTGCTATACGGCATAACCATGGAGGAGGACGGCGTCTCCAAAGTGCTCTCCATTCGCCTTGACGAGGCCCCCGCCGCAGTTTAACCAAGCGTCCTCTTTACCTGGTATTCTGCTGCCGCATGCTTTGGGTTATGATAAGGTGATATTGCGAGGATCGGGGGGTGCAGCACCGGGTCACTCGGTTCTCAAGTTGCTGTAAAAGCCTTCACAACAGGGCATAAAAGTTCCCAAAGCCGTCAACGAATATACCCGCGCGCTTGATGTTCACTGCATACCCACCAGGTATCCCGACGCCTACCCTGAAGGAACAGTTTTAGTTGAGCAAGACTCGCCTGCTCTTCCCCTTATCTGTCCGGTATCCAGGTGTGGTTGCAGTGGTCGTCCCCTTCGGCCAGCACCTTGTCCCTGACCATCTTGATATCAGGGTTGAAGGCCTTGCAGGCTTCGTAGTCGCTCTCGCAGTATTTGACGCAGACCTCGGGCGCACCCAACTCCTTGAAGGCGTCGTAGTGGCCGCAGCGGGTTATGCGGATAGCCACCTTCTCTTTGCCGGACTCCTCCACCGTCAGGTCAACCTCATTGCCACGGTAATCCCTGAAGTGCGCCCCCAGGGCCTGAAGGCTGCTGTCCCCAAGTTCCTCCGCTCTTTTGGCCATGTTCTCTTTTCCGTAGCTTATCCAGGCATTACCCATAATTTCCAGGGCTTTTTCCCGCCCCAGCGCCTCCGCCATGGCCCTGTAAATGTGCGCCGTCAACCTGTACTTCTCAACTAACTCCTCATGGGCTTCTGTGTTCATGATTCTCCCCCTTTGCCTGAAGCGTTGACGTTATGGTTTTAACAAACTTTTTATTAGTCCCATGTCAAACAACTGCTGGAGCGGGGTTGCAACCCGCCCGGGGCGATCACGAGGCTTGCCCATACCGGATAAAAAATCCTGCAGAAGCTGAACGAGTCCAATAAGCAACAAGTTCTTTTTGAATCGCCAACGACGAATCGGGATTAAATGAGATATTTCCCCTTAACAATACTCCATCAGATGATACAATATTTCAGCAATGCCCTGCCATTAAAAACAGGGTGTATTGTAATCTCTGCACCGAGGAAATCGCAAGGA
>CAYVLI010000322.1:0-3741 GCA_964452105.1 uncultured Nitrospinota bacterium | reverse complement strand
TGGTGGAGGCGGAGAGCCCGCCCAGCGTTCCCCTGGTAGCCATGCTGCGTATGAAAACACCGTCGTCGGTGCTGTGTTGCTGCATCCTGATTCTGTCCCCGAGTATGGCTCCCCCGGAAAAGGGGCTGGTGGGGTCTATAGCTATTACGCCTACAGTCAATCCTTTGGCGCGCAGCCCTGCGGTAAACTTATCCACCAAAGTGCTTTTCCCTGCTCCCGGCGCACCTGTCATACCGATGACGAAACCTTTTCCGGTATGAGAAAAAAGGCTTTTCAATTCTTCAGTAACTTCTGAAGAGTTGTTCTCCAGAAGGGTAATCAGCCTGGCCATACCCCGTATTTCTTTATTCAGTACCCTTTCAGCTAACGTTGCCATATAACCTCCATTGAAACTTCTTACAAATTTCATATCCCATCAAGTAATGCTTTCTCGTTACATGAGGGATTCTCTATTTCAAGATTAGAATTTTACACTTACAATTTAAATATTCAAGAAATTTATACTTAATTCTATATTTATTTACCGGTTTGACCACGCATAGTCGTTCCAATCATCAATCTTCACCAGCTTCACCTATGCCCAACGACTTCAGCTTATCCATCGTCGGTTTGCCGGATGCTGCATCCCAGCCCCGCTCTTCATAATACTCATCCAGCATGCTATCTATTCGCAATTTATCGAGAGGTCGAACGTTTGCGCCGTAGAATTCGAGCGTCTTCTCTGTCCATTTCACCGGAGGCTCATCATGTTCCCTCCCGAAGCCCTCCCGGGCGTTAAAGGCCCGTTCCAGGTTCCAGGTTCTTTCGCCTGCTTCCAGTATTTCCTCGACGGACATCTTCATGCCGGTGGCGGCCCTGAACAGGTCGGTAATCATGGGCATGTCATACACTCTCAGGAATGCGTCTCTGTTGCAAAGGCCCAGGGCCATGAGTACGGTATTATAGTCTTCCACCCATTTCAGGAATCGGGGTATGTTGTATCCTTCAGGCCCTGTAAATACCTCTTCCATGCGCTCTTCCGGTATGCCAATGCTGGCTCCGTATCGACGTAAAGCATGAGGTGAACGGCCGGGCACGAATGTGATGGACATTGCCCTCAGGGCGTGGCTCCCCTTGTGGCTGGTGAGGCTGCCGAAACTTTCCGTTGAGAGATAGGTGCGGAGGTCCGCCGAAGGACCGAGCCCCTTGATGTGAACCGCTTGCTCGCCGCGCCCCTTTCCTATCTTTTGGATTGTAGCCTTCCAACCCTGCGCCAGGACATCGCCTATGCCCTCGCGATGCGCCACCTTTTCTATCAGCTCGGTTGTCGGGCCGAAGCCTTTGCGGGGTATGGTGTCCATACAATCTTTTTCGTCTATGAGGCCATGCTCGTATAGGTCTACCAGGTACTCCTGCAGCGCACTTACCATGCATGTATCCATGCCGTATCTGTTGCAAAGCTCGAGCCCCCGGGCCACCTGGGACAGGTTATCGAAACGGCTGCGCATGCCCAAATATTCTATGGCTGCTATGGGCGCCGAGGCTCGTAGTTTAAGCCCCTTGAACTCTCCATCCTTCACCTCAAGCTTAGCCTTACAGCCAAAAGGACATCCGGGGCAGGAAAAAGGCCCCTTGTGTATCTGTGAGAGGTAAGCATCCCGGCCAAAGGTTTCACTGGCCTCATCCATGGGGTAGACACGGCTGAAGTTGTCGGTGGGGAATCCCTTGTGCAAAAAGGCGTCCCATGCCACCAGGACACCGAAGTGTCGCCATTGGTCCCTGAAAGGGTATGCGTTGAAACGCTCCATGCACTCACTGGTTAGTGTGCTGAACCTTTCCGGGTCAGCCACTGATGCCCGCCCTTTTCTGTGGGTAACTATAGCTTTGAGATTTTTTGACCCCAGGACGGCGCCGTATCCCCCAACGTTCCAGGTGGCCTGTTTATCCACTAACACGAGAGCAAAGACAACCATGTTCTCGCCCGCGGGACCGATTGCGGCAACTGTGCACCGCCCCAATTCTTCTTCCAGAGCGTCAGTGGTCTCGTATATATCTTTACCCCAGAGATGACTGGCATCAATCAGCTCGACGCTGTCTTTGAAAATCTTTAAATATACCGGCTTCTCCGATTTGCCCTGTATCACCAGGTGGTCGTATCCGGCTGCCTTCAGGCCGTGGCCGAAATGACCGGTGGATGATGAAATAATGGTGCCGCCGAGTGGGCCCTTGGTTGTGGCTATGGTCTTAATGGCGCCGGGGGCGGAGGTTCCCACCAGCGGCCCTGCGCCGATGATGAACACGTTCTCGGGCGAAAGCGGGTCCGTCTCGGCCGGTATTAAATCATAAGCCATGCGGGCGTTGAGACCTGCTCCGCCAAGATATTTGCGGATTTCTTCTTCGGTCAGGGATTCTTCTCTGAAGTTCCCGTCGCCCAGATCAACGAAGAGTATCTTTCCCGTAAACCCACCCTGCATATCGATATGCCTTATATGATATTTTCAAAAGCTGAATTTCTGCTCGATTTCTTCTATGAGCTGCGGCATCTGGTCGCGCCTGTCCACCGCCTTGAACCGGCCCTTCTTTATCTCTCTCACAAGGTCTTCTTCCGTATAAATTTCGTTTTCAAACTGGGTAAAGCAGCTACCCACCCCATACGGAGAATGCGCGTCGCTTCCGCCGGTACCATTTACGCCCAGCCTCTCGCTGGCCCTGCGGGTGAAATCGAACTCATCTTTCGTAGAACCTCCGTTGGCTACCTCCATGGCGTCAACGAGGCCGAATATGGGACGGCTCAAGACATCATCTACTGTCAAATCCGGCGCTGAGTTGTAGTAGCTGAAGCTGTAATAGGAGGAGATATCTTCCCTGAAAGGGTGGGCTATGATCATGGCGCCTCCATGCTCATCTACCACCCTTCGAAGCGTCTCTGCTTTGCTGATCCCTGAAATGTACCGCGGAAGACCGAATACCAGTATGTGCCCCAGGTCCGTGTTAACCTCCATGCCCTGAAACAGACGAAACCCGTTCTCCAGGGCCTTTTCTCTCAGCGAACTGATGTCCCACATTGTGTTGTGGTCGGTAATGCAGACGCCTTCCACCTTGAGGCCGCTTCCGTATTTAATCAGGTCGGATAAGCTGAGTACACTGCAATGGGAGCCATTAGCGGTGTGAACGTGGAGGTCAACTATCATCTTCCAGGGGCCATTTCCTTTGACACACTATTGTTTATTATGGTAACTATTTATGAACTATAATAAGCAGGCCCTGTTCGGATGTCAAGCGAAATGCTTGACCGCAGAACAATAGCAGCAGGTAAAAATGGTTGACTCAATTTGCGCATGTTTATATTATGGGTTGCTTTTAAACTAAGAAAAGTGCAGGAATCAAGATGAGCGCTAATCGTTAAGAAACGCAAATAAAACAGGCTTATAACATTAACCATCTGAAATTGGAGGTTGTCCTGTCAATGAAACCTAAAGATGCCATGGCGAGTGCAAGGAGTGAAGGAAGAAGCTACCTCACGGAGATTGAATCGAAAGAGATCCTCGATTCTCTGGGCATTGAAAACGCGAGAGCAGTGCTGGCCGCGAGCAAAAAAGAGGCGCAGGCTGTGAGCAAGAAACTGGGCTACCCTGCCGTGCTCAAGATTGTCTCTCCCGACATAGTGCACAAGAGCGATGTGGGCGGCGTCAAACTGAATCTCGAAAGCGCCTCGGCGGTGGCTAAGGCATATAGCGAAATCATGGCTTCGGTAAAGAAGAA
>CAYVLI010000321.1:0-3754 GCA_964452105.1 uncultured Nitrospinota bacterium | reverse complement strand
CCCGAAAGGCTCAGGCCTTCCGACGTGCCCCTGCTGGCGGGAGACAATACAAAATTCAGGCAGGCCACCGGATGGGAGCCTACCATCCCCTTCGAAAAGACGCTTGAAGACATCCTCAATTACTGGCGGGAGAGCGTTTAAAGAAGCCGTTATCTTGAAATTCATCTGTAACTGCCGGGTAGTATGATTCCCTTTGGGTGATTCTCCCATTAAATCGGTTTTAGAGTTGTGGAAAAAATTTAATTAAGTGTAATTATATACATCCGCTTCTAACCAAAAAGGTTAAAATAGCATAAACTATTGTTAATAAAGAGATTTTATGCGTGCACAATTTTTGTGCAATCCGTTACAAACCCTTCATTTTTTGCTAAAAATCCGGATTTTCCCAAGAGTTTCCCACAGTTTTTCCACCAAATCTGTTAATAAAAATTACAGTCTCATTAATAGTTCTCGGCATATCCATGATATGGTATATGGCTGTCATCGGCTGTAAATATATAGGGGCTTGCTCATAATACTGAGAAATCAGAAACCATTTGATACACCCGGATGACCTTGAAAAAGGAAACTCGATTTTACATTTGACAATTGGATTTTTGTATGTCATATTAGTTGTATAATGCAATATTAGTGGAGGGAACAAAGATGCCTGATAGAGACAAAGAAAATTTCATTGAAAGGTTGCAGTCCCTCACCGGAGATGTTATCCGTGTCTTCCAGTTGATGGATCGCGAGGAAAAGAGCAGGTTCGGGTTCACCATGACCCAGAGTTATACCTTACAAAATATCTTCTGCTGCGAGAAGCTCACCATGAACCAGCTGAGCGAGCGCATGGGGCTGGCAACCAGCACCATGACCCGCATCGTGGATAACCTGGTCCGGGACGGCTATATCGATAGGATAAGGGACAACGCAGACCGCAGGCTCGTGTACGTCACACTCACCCAGGAGGGGCTCAAGATGGCCGAAGAGCTGCGGGATTGTACGCGGGACTGTTTCCAGAGCATAGTGAAAAACATTCCCGATGGAGACAGGAACTCCGTCGTGAGGGGTATAAGCGTATTCCTCGAAGCCATGAAGTGCGCTTACTCCGATAGCTGCATGGAAAATCCGGCCAGGAAGAAAAGCGCCTTGAAGGAAAACTGATTCGACCGGACGCTACTATTTACCTGCCGTCGTGTACGAAGACCCGACAGCGATGTTCATCCAACCAGTCGTTTGACCATCTCACTTACCGTCCTTCCGTCGGCCTTGCCCTTAACTTCAGCCATTACGACTTTCATTACATCTCCGAACCTGGGCCGACCACCGGCCTGCGATAACTCCTCTATCTTGCTCTTCACGAGTTCCTCTATCTCTTCCTCAGAGAGCTGCTCCGGGAGAAACCGCTTGACCACTTCCATTTCCTGAAGGACCGTGGAGGTATCGCGCCCCGCCCGCTCCAACCCTTCCAGCGATTCTTTGAGCTGCTTCTGGTAAGAAGATACGACCGCAATTACCTCTTCCTCCTTGATTTCATCCTCACGTCTTCTTTCTTTTTCCTTCTTTTGAATGGCGCTGAGCATCATTCGCACCGCACTCAGCTCCACCCGATTTTTCTCCTTCATGGAGGCCTTCATGGCCTCTTTCAACCTTTCTCTGGTCTCGCTCAACTTAAACCTTCCTCCCAGCATCAGAAAAGAAACAGTATTCATGGTGAACAAATCAATTAAACATGTACGTTGAAAAAGTCCTGTTCTCTGCCATTCCCCAACCTGACCGGGGAAATCAGATTAAGTGTCAATCTTGGAATCCCGCAACGGGGCTTGATTTCAGCTTTCGCGGGAATGACCACGCATGTCAGCCACTAAGGAAAGCAGCCTCAGATAGGGCCCTTTCGGGCGCTCAAGTACAAGTCGTTTCACAGAGGACCTTCCAGGACGAAGGCTTTTATTATCATTGTAAAGCATGAACAGTTCTATACAAGTATTTTTTGTTTTTTTATTAGCGCTGAAAAAGCCAGCGCTAATAGGGGCGGCGCCCTGCCTTGCGGCTGCCAATGCGGCGCTGGAAGCCCCCCCGCTAACGAGCAAGCATGAAATGGTGCTTTTTTAGCGCTTACTTTTTATCAAATCATAAAAATTGGCCTATATTATATTATTGTACTTATTTTCCTTCGAATAAACAGCAGAACCACACCACTCATAAGAGTTTGCGCGCAATTTATCGAAAACAACTATATCGTTGCGGCTTAAGACCGGCAATAAATCGTAGAGGTGAAAGAGGCAGACTAACCTGCAGGGAAAATCCAGCATGGGTATGAGTCTGATGGACATAACCGGGGGAGTCTCCACATAATCAGGACAATAATTTGCTGAGGAGGTAAAAAATTGTATAATTTTCGCACCTTTCAGGACGTTCCTTACAAAGTAGCCCTCATAGGCAATTTCCTTCCCAGAAAGTGCGGTATAGCCACTTTCACTACCGATTTATCGGAAGCAATCTCAAAAGAATCCCAGCTGAATAACTGCTATGTTGTTGCAATTAACGACGTGATGGAAGGATATGAATACCCGGAAAGAGTGCGTTTCGAGGTGCAGGATTTTAACCTTTCCGATTACAAGCTCGCCGCAGATTTCCTCAATGTAAATCGGGTAAGCGCGGTCTGTGTGCAGCATGAATACGGCATTTACGGCGGCAGTTATGGAAGTTACGTATTGACATTCCTGCGTAATCTCCGCATGCCTGTGGTAACCACGCTCCACACAGTTCCAAGCAATCCGGAACAGAGCCAGAAGCTAATCATGAAAGAGTTGGATAAAGCCTCCGACAGTCTTGTGGTCATGAGCGATAAAGCAGTTGAAATTCTTAGTGAAATTTACGGAATAAGCACCAAAAATATTAAACTCATTCACCACGGGATTCCAGACCTCCCCTTCGTGGACCCCAACTACTTCAAGGATCTGTTCGGGGTAGAAGGGAGGAAGGTTATTATGACATTCGGCCTTCTCTCCCCCAATAAGGGAATAGAGTACATGATCGATGCCTTACCCGCGATAACACGCAATCACCCCGAAATTGTCTATATAATTCTCGGCGCTACTCATCCTTTAGTAAAAAAGGAGCAGGGGGAATCCTATCGCATCTCCCTTCAGAGGAGGGCAAAGGAGCTTGGAGTAAAGGATCACGTTCTATTTTATGATCGGTTCGTGGAGTTGAAGAAGCTTTGTGAGTTTTTGGGAGCAGCCGACATCTATGTAACTCCCTACCTCAACAAGGAGCAGATAGTCTCAGGTACTCTGGCCTATGCAATGGGGGCTGGAAAACCGTGTATATCTACCCCTTATTGGTACTCTGAAGAAATGCTATCTGACGGGAGAGGACGTATCGTACCCTTCAGAGATTCAGAAGCTCTGGCCGAACAGGTGATAGACCTCCTGGAGAATGAAGTGGAACTACATTCGATACGCAAGCGAGCCTACTCCTTCTGCAGAAAGATGACCTGGAAAGAGGTCGCCAGAGAATACCTGTCCCTGTTCAAGGATGTTGAAAATATAAAGCGGCGCCATCCCAAGCCGGCATTCGGGACTAAATCATTTCAATCCTTACCGACGGATATGCCCCAACTGAAACTCGACCATTTGATCAGGCTCACCGATGACGTTGGAATTCTCCAGCACTCCAAATTCATGGTGCCAGACCGCACCTATGGATACTCCATCGATGACAATTCGCGGGCCCTGATAGCAATGTTGATGGCTCAGGAATTGCTGCC
>CAYVLI010000320.1:0-3762 GCA_964452105.1 uncultured Nitrospinota bacterium | reverse complement strand
AGGCTGACAATACCCCTACATGGACTCCGAATATCATTGACCGTGTACCAGTATTTACAGACTCCAATGGCGTCGGGTGGGCCGTTCGTGTTATCTATGTCCCGGGATTAAAAAGATATTTCCTCACCACCTGGCACGACTGGGATGGCTCGTGGGGGATCTTTGACGCACCAGAACCATGGGGACCTTGGACTACAGTTGCCTATTATACCCAATGGCTTGACAATATCCCTAAATTTGGATTCGATTTTCCACAAAAATGGATGAGCGCAGATGGGAAAACTCTGTGGATGGTATTTTCCGGAACTAAACAATATGATTCTTTTAATTTAATAAAAGCAACTCTTGAGCTCTACCCTGAATAGCTTCCGAAGAATTAACAAATAAATATTGGGAAAAGGAAGTGTCCTTCTCCTGTCTTATTTAAAGGAATATTGCATGTGTGGAATATGCGGCAAAACCGGCCCCGCCGGATGTACGGAAACAGAAATTCAGAAAATGCTGTCAGCTATAAGGCATAGGGGGCCGGATGATCAAGGAATTTTTATAAATGAAGATTTTGGCTTCGGGCATCGTCGGCTTTCTATAATTGATCTTGAGGGCGGCCACCAGCCGATAGCGAACGAAGATGAAACCCTTTGGATTGTCTTTAATGGTGAAATATACAATTTTCAGGAAATCAGACAATCCTTCACCAAGTCTCATAAATTCAAGACCAAAAGCGATACGGAAGTAATTCTTCATCTGTATGAAGAGAAAGGGGAAGAGTGCGTAAAATATTTACGCGGGATGTTTGCCTTTGCTATTTATGATTTAACCAATAAAAAATTATTTATAGCCCGTGATCATCTGGGCCAGAAGCCCCTGTATTATTTCCACAATGGTCAGGAATTTGCGTTTGCCTCTGAAATTAAAGCCTTGCTTGCTTTCAGGCCGGAACTGCGGGAAATTGATGGCAACGCCTTGTATGAATACCTTACCATTCGCGTTATCACCCCCCCTCGTTCCATGTTCAGGCGAATCCGCAAACTGCCGCCTGGGCACAGCCTTAGTTTCCATGACGGCTCAATTTCGATACGGCGATACTGGCGCCTGGACTATGAACCGAAATTCACCGGAGATGAAAAGGATATTCTGGATATTCTGGATAAAAATCTCAGGGAGACGGTGAAATTACACCTTGTCAGCGATGTTCCCGTGGGAGCATTCCTTAGCGGCGGCCTCGACTCCAGCCTTATTGTCGCCATGATGTGCCTGGTCAGCGGTAAAAGCGTCCAAACATTTTCCGGGGATATATCCTATAAAAATTATAGCGAATTACCCCATGCCAGACTCCTTGCCGACAAGTATAAAACCGATCATCATGAATTAGTTATTGAGCCTTCCCTTATTCGCAGCCTTCCCAGGATTGTCGGCCATCTTGATGAACCATCCGACCCGCTTTCCGTCTGTATGTATAGCATCTCTGAATTTGCAAGGAAAGAAGTCAAGGTTGTCCTTGGCGGCGATGGCGGGGATGAACTTTTTGGAGGTTACGATAGATACTACGGCAATATTTTTGCCGGTTATTACGCCATGCTCCCTGAAAGCATACGAAAACATATATTAGGTAACCTTCTAAATATCCTTCCCGAAGGCTTCTGGTACAAAAGCGTGAGCCACAAACTCAGATGGATGCAGCAAATGTCTTTCGCCCGGGATGGAGAGAGGTACGCGAAAAGTTTGAGCTATTTTTATTTCTCTGATCAGTACAAAAAACTTTTATACACGGATAAGTTCCTTGAAATGGTCGGCGCCTTTGATCCGGAAGCTTCAATAAAAAATTATTTTGATTCAGATAACGCCAAAGACGTTATTGATAATATGCTTTACGCGGACAGCATGACGCGAATGCCGGACCACCCGGTGATGATATCGGACCGCATGACAATGGCCCATGGTCTGGAGGTGCGCTCGCCGTTTTTGGACCATAAACTTGCTGAGTTTTGTGCAAAAATTCCTTCCAAATTTAAGATCAGGGGGACGAGATTGCGCCGTATCCAGGTAGAATTGGCCAAGAGATATCTGCCCCCGGCTCTTATCAATAAGAAAAAACAGGGGTTTTCCTCTGCTCTTACCTACACCTTGGATAAAGAGTTCCGTTTTTTATATAAGATTCTTCTCTCCGATTCACATCTGGCGCGTGCCGAATATATAAAAAAGACTTTTATAAGCAAGTTGTTGGCAGAGCATTTCGGCAGAAAAGCAGACCATGGCACCAGGTTGTGGTTAATATGCAACGCTGAAATATGGTATCGAATGTATATTGAAGATACTAGGGAAGAATCAATACGTACCCTTTTTGAAAGGAACCTGAGGGAAGGAAAATGAAAAAAAGTGAAAATAGTAACCAGGCATCCTGTCGGTGCCGCCATCTGAATTGCAATTGATTCTGACATGCACCAGGAATTGTTAAACAGGAGTTTCCCCATTACCCTGTCTTATTAGCAATAAAATGTTATTAAATCAACAAAATAGCTAACCAACAGGCTGTAAGACCCCACTCTTGACTTGCAGGCCGAAAGCCTTCAATATTCTGGCTTGAGTCCGGCTTGGTTCCTCAACCATCCGGCACGGCTTTCTCTTGCGGAGATGATATATCAGGCAGGAATGAAGAGTGCGCATTTTATCCATGGCTGCTTTCCCCGTAATTTTAAAACCTGCCTCTGCCAGTTTTTCTTCTATTATGCGTAAATAGGCCAAGGCAATAATACAGGTTAGAATGTGGCACCTGATTTTGCTGTCTGTCCAATGGCGCAATGGCATGAGGCTGACAAGATCCTCGTCCTTGCTCTGCCTGAAGGCGTTTTCCACCATGTATCTGTCCAAACTTGCCTTAACAATATCATCAGTTGACCAGTCATTATTGTCGGTGATCAGTATATTCTTGCCGAACCGGTTGATGTAGCGGCCAAGCCGATAATGATTCTTGTGGAAATTCATACGCAGCCGGGCATCGGCTTTATATATTTCAACCTTATAGATGTCCTTGGGGATATGGAGTTGACCGCATGCTTCTTCGTATCTCGCCATCACCTGCTCTTTGCTTCGCCAGTGCGGTTTGCGCTTATGAACGTTGCCCTGCATCTCAAAAAGAATTTCCTGAAGCTTCATCAGTTTCTTTTCAAAGGTATAACGTTGTTTGGTGGCGGTGAGAGGATTATAGGTGACAATAACCGTCCGTTTAGCTCCCCAGTACTCGCCACTGGTTCGCCAGGCCAGCAGCCGGTCGTCTTCCCGGCCGAGTTTGGCGAGGCGGCGGTTCTTTTCCGTCTTAACAACTTCGAATCGATCCAGCTTGACGTGAATCAGTTCTTCCGCGTAATAGGCGGAATATGTTGTGATGAAATGGACATCTTCATATCTATCCAGGGCGGCCATGTTGGCCTCGGAATTCATGCCCTTATCAAACACAATAGTCAACTTAGCCTGCCGGCCTACGTGACTGCGCATGGCATCGACTATATCATCCAGTACTCGGATGAATAATTTGGAATCATGCCGGTTGCCTTCATATTCACGATAATAGAGAGGAAGCTGTTCGTCCCGGGAAACCAGCAGGGCTACCCCCACCTGGCGTAACCAGTTTTTACCCTCCTTGTTCTTGCCGCGCCTGGCAAGACCCGATTTGTTATTGCCGGCCATATAGGTGTAATAGTTGGTGGTATCAAACAAAAAACACTCGGAAGAAACCTCTCTTGTCTCGGTTAACTTTCTGAAAAA
>CAYVLI010000319.1:0-3764 GCA_964452105.1 uncultured Nitrospinota bacterium | reverse complement strand
CCCGGGGATTCTTTTTTAGGGGTAACTCCTGTATTAATTTTATCGGCGCCGGGATAAAAAGTCCTTGCAAAGGACGGGATGAAACCCGATGATATAAAAACGACGGGGGGGCTTTAATAAAGCAGAGTGGGCGCCATGCCTCAGCAATCAGGAAGTGAAGTATCGATTAACGCTCAAACCATGCGGCATGAAAATATTTTTCCGGCAACATCACCGAAGGAGGAGCGAGAATGGCCAGGAAAAGATACATCATCGAGCTGGGAACAGGAATAGACCTCCACGGGCAAGACTATACGGTAGCGGCCAGGCGGGCGGTGAGAAATGCCATTTCAAACCAGTGCCTCTGCGGACTGAGCGAGATAATGAATCTCAAGGACCCCTCGCAGATGCTGGTGGACGTCACCCTGGCCGCCAGCGAACCCGAGCGGGTGGATAAGGAAGCGGTGCTCGAAGAGCTACCGTTCGGAACCAAGACCATTAACGTGACCACCGGCGGTATGTCCGTTCCGGGAATGCTGGTTGAATCCCTGGGTGATAAGACCGACGCCATAGTGGTGGTAAACGCCGCCGTAGTCGTCTCCCTCGAACTATGAGCGCCATGAACGGTTATTGATTTTATAGACGCGCAAAAATATATTATTCTTAACTCGCCTGTGAGCAGAACCATGAATAAACTTCAAATTCGCATAGTTATGGAGGCCTAAGTGGTAGTTTCAGGAGATGAAGCGGTTGTAACCATACCTCAGGAGCTCCCTCTCATACCGGTAAGGGACGCCGTAGTCTATCCCAATACAAACGCGCCGATAATTGTGGCTCGTGAAGAGACCGTAGCCACTGTACACGAGGCTTTAAGCACCCACAGATATTTGTTTCTGGTCTCTCAGATGAATCCGTCCGAAGAGCATCCTACTCCTCAAACCATCTACAGGGTCGGCACCGTGGCCAGCATCATCAGGCACATGGAACTGCCCGAAGGCAGGGTGCAAATCCTGGTGCAGGGCTTGCATAAGGGAGTAATAGAAGAATACACGCAATTCACCCCTTTCTTCAAGGTACGCGTGAGCGCGCTGCATGATTCGGAAGAAGGCTTACGGGTCTCCAGAAAAGCTCAATCCCTTATGAAAGCGGTAAAAGAGAAAATCAAGAAGCTACTCCCCCTCAAAGACTTGCCCATTGAGGCCGCCTCTATTACGGATAATATTCAAAGTCCCGGGAAACTGGCGGACATGGTGGCCGCCAACCTGAAGCTCAAGATATCGGAGGCCCAGGCCATATTCGAGGCAGACCAACCGCTGGAGCGGCTGAGAAAGGTGGATAGCCTGCTGATGCAGGAATTGGAAGTATCCACCATGCAAGCCCAGATGCAGTCCGGAGTAAGTGAGGAGGTAAGTAAATCCCAGCGTGAGTATTTCCTCCGCCAGCAAATGGAAGCCATTATGCAGGAATTGGGTGAGGTAGATGAGAAGCTGGAGGAGATGAACGAGTACAGGAAGAAAATCCGCAAGGCGCGCATGCCTGCTCAAGCGCATCGGGAAGCCGTGCGGCAACTGGCCCGTCTGGGAAAGATGCACCAAGACACGGCCGAATCCTCCGTGGTGCGCACCTATCTGGACTGGCTGGTTGAGCTGCCATGGAAAAAGCACACGGTGGACAACCTGGATATAGCCGCAGCCCGTAAAGTGCTCGATGAAGACCATTACGGCCTGGAGAACATCAAGGAGAGGATTCTCGAGTACCTGGCCATCCGCAAGCTCAAAAAGAAAACGAAAGGGCCGATACTCTGCTTCATAGGCCCCCCGGGTGTGGGTAAAACATCGCTGGGGAGGTCCATCGCCCGGGCCCTGGGCAGAAAATTCATACGAATATCTCTCGGAGGAGTGAGGGATGAAGCCGAGATTCGGGGGCATCGGCGCACCTACGTTGGCGCACTGCCGGGAAGGATAATACAGGGGGTAAAGGAGACAGGCGTCAACAACCCTGTCTTCATGATCGATGAAATAGACAAGATAGGCGTCGATTTCCGTGGAGACCCCTCCTCGGCGCTGCTGGAGGTGTTGGACCCGGAGCAAAATTCCAACTTCAGCGACCACTACCTTAACCTCACCTTCGACCTCTCCAAAGTCATGTTCGTCTGCACAGGCAACGTTGAGGACGGTATCCTCCCATCCCTCAGGGACCGCATGGAGATCATTGACCTCTCCGGTTACACGATGGAAGAGAAGTTTGAGATTGCAAACCGATACCTGATCCCGAGGCAACTCGACGCCAACGGTCTCACGACTTCAGATATTTCCATTTCGTGTAATGCCCTCAATCTCACGATCTCACAGTACACCAAAGAAGCGGGATTGAGAAACCTTGAGAGAGAGTTGGCCTCTCTCTGCCGCAAGGTAGCCCGAAAGAAGGCCGAAGGATCCAGGAAGAAGATGAAGATCACCGAAACAAACCTCCACCACTACCTGGGCCCGCCCCGTTTTCTGCCTGAAGAGGAGCGGAAAAAAGACGAAGTGGGGCTGGCTACGGGGTTGGCCTGGACTCAAGAAGGCGGTGAGACGCTCTATATAGAAGCCGCCACCGTCTCGGGGAGCGGCAACCTGACCCTCACGGGGCAACTGGGGGAAGTCATGCGGGAATCAGCTCAGGCCGCACTCAGCTATGCCAGGTCTCGTGGCAAAAATTTTGGTCTGGACGACGATTTTTACGAAACCAGCGATGTCCATATTCACGTGCCTGCCGGGGCCATACCCAAGGACGGCCCGTCGGCGGGAGTTACAATGGCAACGGCTCTCGTCTCTGCTCTGACCATGGTTCCCGTCAATAAAAACATAGCCATGACCGGCGAAATCACCCTTCGGGGTAGAGTTCTTCCCGTGGGCGGGCTCAAGGAAAAAACTCTTGCCGCGATGCGCTCAAACATCAACACCATCATCATTCCGGAGAAGAATAAAAAAGACCTGGCGGAAATACCCCAGCATATACGCCGAAAAATCAATTTCGTCTACGCCCGAACCATGGATGACATTCTGCCGTTGGTACTGAGAAAACCCGATTCGGGCTCACAGAAAAAGCCCCGGAAATCATCGTGAACTATCGCTTCAGAAAACAGCGGGGTCCTGGTACTCGCCAAAGACTTCCTTAAGCGTAGCTATTATCTCACCGATGGAGACGTAGGCTTTGACGCTGTCCAGAATGTGAGGCATCAGGTTCTCCGAACCCTCGGCCGCCCTCCGAAGGGAAGCCAGGCATTCATTCACCCTGGCCTGATTTCTCTGGGCCCGAATCTTCTTCAGCTTCTCTACCTGCTTGCGCTCCACGTCTGGACTTATCTTGAGCATTTGGATGGCAGGCGGCGCATCGGTTACGTACTCGTTCACCCCCACCACTATCCTCTTCTTTTGTTCTATCGCTCGCTGATATTCGAAAGAGGCATCCATGATTTCGCGCTGCGGGTAGCCCTTTTCTATGGCGGTCACCATCCCGCCCAGCTCGTCTATCTTGTGAATGTATTCCATAGCCCCGCGTTCCACCTCTTTGGTCAGCGCCTCGACATAATAGGAGCCTCCCAGAGGGTCTATGGTGTCCGCCACACCGCTCTCATGGGCTATTATCTGCTGCGTCCTGAGGGCAATGGTCACCGCTTCCTCTGTGGGAAGCGCCAGTACTTCGTCCCTGGAGTTGGTATGTAGAGATTGCGTGCCGCCCATTACCGCGGCGAGCGCCTGGAGCGTCACCCTGATTACGTTGTTCTCGGGCTGCTGAGATGT
>CAYVLI010000318.1:0-3768 GCA_964452105.1 uncultured Nitrospinota bacterium | reverse complement strand
ATCTACGCCAAGTACATTCTTAAACACTACCCCAACGCAAAGATAGGGATACTCTACCAGAACGACGATTACGGAAAGGATTACAGACAGGGCTTCCTGAACGGTTTAGGCAGCAGGGCAAAAAGCATGGTAGTCCTGGAACAGAGCTTCGAAGTAACCGACCCCACCGTCGATTCACAAATCGTGAACCTCAAGAACAGCGGCGCAGACGTCTTCTTCAACGTTACGACACCCAAGTTCGCTGCACAGGCCATCCGGAAAGCCAATGGCATCGGCTGGAAGCCCGTTCAATTTCTCAATGCCGTATCCAATTCCATCGGCGGTGTGCTTGAGCCCGCGGGGTTGGAAGCATCCAAAGGCCTGATATCCGCCTTCTACCTGAAAGACCCGGATGACCTCCAATGGAAGGACGACCCGGGGATGAAAGACTGGCGGGCCTGGATGAAGAAGTACAATCCCGCTGGAAATATCCACGATGTTTTTAACGTCTATGCCTATTCGGTGACCCAGACCATGGTTCACGTCCTGGAAAAAGCGGGCGACGACCTCACCCGCAAGAACCTGATGAGGCAAGCCGCAAGCATAAAAGACCTGGAGCTTCCCATGGCTCTGCCCGGCATCAAGGTCAACACCAGCCCCACCGATTTCTACCCCATTCAGCAGGAACAACTCGCCAGGTTCGACGGCAAGACATGGGTCCTGTTTGGCAAGGTTCTGGATGCAGCAGTGAAATAAGAGAAATAGTAACAACTATAACCAATCAGGTCAATTGGTAGCAGCCAGGGGCAGGCCCGCAAAAATGCGGGACTGCCCTTCTGTTAATGTGGAGCTATTATTCCGCCATGGCAGAACCATCACCTTTATTATCGTATTGTAACAGGCTGTATGGGCGGATTTAAAACCCGTCCATATAATACAACTGTTTCATTTTTTATCATGGCAAACAAAAAAGAGTGGTCAAACAAGCGCCGATATATTAATAATAGAGGATGAATAGCGTATTTATATAATTCCCTGAGGTTAATCGAACAGGAGCGCTTGATGATATTTGAGATGCACTGCCACACCCGCCACGGTTCCTCCTGCAGCTACATGACCCCGCGGGAGATGATAGCACAGGCGGTTAAAGTCGGGCTGGACGGGATTTGTATCACCGAACACGACATACCCTGGGACAAGAAGGCCGCCCAGGAGCTATCCGATGAGTTCGGCATACTGGTCATAGGCGGCATGGAAGTCAGCACCCAGTACGGAGAAGTACTTGTCTGGGGACTTCATGAGCAAATCTTCGATGTGGAAGACATCCTTGAATTGCGCCGCCGCGTGGACAGGGCCAGTGGGGTCATGGTGGCCGCTCATCCCTTCCGCGGCGCACACTCTTTCATACAGTGGGACCCGGTGGAAGGAATGATTCCCAAGATAGACGAAGCTCTCCGCCTGCCCATCTTTCAGATTGTGGACGCCATGGAAGTATTTAATGGTATGGCTCCCGAATGGGAGTTGAATCTCAGCAGTGCCGTTTGTGATAACCTGCCCATCATGGGCACGGGAGGGAGCGACGCCCATAACGTAGAGGCCGTGGGAGACTGCGTCACCGTTCTCAAGAATCGGATAACTACAGAAGAGGAATTTTTCGAAGAGATAAGGACAGGAAGACATTATGCCCAGCACAGGTTACTGGGCAGGTTCTACCCGGATAACGGGTCCATCCCATGATGGAGAAAGAGGTGGCCTAATGCACGATAACCACGAACCGCTCTGTTCGTTCTGCTCAAAGTTCATAATGCCCTTCGATAAGGAAAGCCCCCTTTCGGATTGGGGTTACTGCGCGGAAGAGATGAAAGGGCGCGAGCCCGCCCCCGAGGATTTAAAAAGGATAGAGGAGCAGGTAAAGAAAGGAGATTACAGCTTCTTGACCAGCGGGAGCATTCCCCTCTATCAGGCCGTAGGCGAAGGGTGCGAGCTCTTTGAAGAGGTGGGCCATCACATCCCCCATTAACCTGTCGGCCCATGCAATATCATTTATCGGCGCGAATCCCATATTGACACGCATAAGCGCCAATAAGACCAAAAACCCCTTCTATTGCGGGCTGCAAACACATCGCCCCCCACCCTTGAAAAAACACACCTTGGATTTCATCTCCTGAAAGCCGCCCGGTTCAGCTTCATAACCTATTGAATATAAAAGCATACCCCGCCTTAACCTTGGATTTTTGCATCTATTTATAGAGGGGTATTTAACAGCTCACTGGTACCGTATGACAGATGTGCCGTGGATGAGATACGAGAATAAATATTCAGTGTGGGGGCGACCGGCGGGTCGCCCATTATGCTCCATGTATTGTGAAGGATGGTAGCTCAAGCAACGGGGGGGGGGTGGAAGCAACCAGGCAGGATGCCGGGTTGCCCTTCAGTTTAACCTTTTTCTTTGATTACCCTATGATGTAGGGGCGACCGGCGGGTCGCCCGTTGCGGTGCGGAACTATGATTTCCCATATCGGACTGAGCCGGTTAGTCAGCCATTATTTCCTTTGAATCGCAAGCCCCTTTAGTATAATAGCACCTGCATTTTTCATGGTAGATGCTTCAAAATAACGCTCGTGCAAATAAGTGAAACTCCCCCAGCAGGAGCAGGGGGCATCTTAACGATCTCAACATCTATTTAGCCGCTACATCTCCAGACAGGAGTCTGGAGTTTTGTGCGGCTGAATAATGAACGCCAGAAGGAGAGAAGGTAATGTCCGAAGACGTACTGCTCGTTGATAAAGATGATATGGTCTGCACGCTCACTTTGAACCGGCCAGCGAAGCGGAATTCACTTTCCCCCACTCTCCTGTTAAAACTGGCCGATACCTTTAACGAGTTGAACGAGGATAATAATATTCGCTGCGTGGTAATAAGAGGAGCGGGTGACAAGGCCTTCTCCGCCGGGTACGATATCAGCGAGATACCCAACACACCCGAGGGCCGGGAGCAAATGCAGAAGACGAACCCTTTGCAGACGGGCCTCAAGGCCGTCACCGATTACAGGTACCCCGTTATAGCCATGATAAACGGTTACGCCATGGGCGCTGGCTGCGAGCTGTCGGTTACCTGCGACCTCAGGATAGCATCTGATAAGTCCAAGCTGGGAATGCCTCCCGCCAAACTGGGAGTACTGTACAGCGCAAACGGAATGAAGCGTTTCTTAAACCTGGTAGGAGCAGGATATACCAAAGAGATATTCTATACCGGGCGGCCGATACCGGCTCAGCATGCCCTGGATATGGGCCTGATCAACCAGATGGTTCCCGAATCAGAACTGGAGTCCGTAACCTACGATATGGCCAGAGAAATCGCCGGCAATGCTCCGCTCTCGGTCATGAACACCAAGAGAGGCCTGGAGTTGATCTTGAAGTATCAGGCGATGAGCCCGCAAGACCATGATCTCTATCAAACCCTGGTGGATGAGTGTTTCAGCAGCGATGATATGAAGGAAGGGCAAAAGGCCTTCCTTGAGAAGCGCAAGCCCAGATTCATCGGCCGTTGATTACTGCACCGCACAAGGGTATTTGGCTCCATGGCTAAATAGTCGCGGCAACTGATGTTTATTAATAGTGCACGACGTTAAATTTTACTTGACAAGAGGCTCTATGCGCTACTACTATGGAGTCGCTTTTTGCATCGCAATCAAGAGAGATTCCGACAGACCTTTTCACTTAGCATTAGGTTGGGAAGAAAGCATAGAGGGGGGCCGTGATGCTCGAAAAATTCAGGGAAGAATTTGAT
>CAYVLI010000317.1:0-3771 GCA_964452105.1 uncultured Nitrospinota bacterium | reverse complement strand
ACGGACATTTCTCTGTACTTGGCGCTCAATGTATTCCATTCTTCAGGGGGATAAGCCCTGATACAATTATCGAAATCGGTTAACACCAGAGTATCCTCCTTCAACTCATCCAGGTACGCTTTGAATGAGGAGGGAATTTTAATGCGCCCTTTATCGTCCAGCGTTATGTAATGATGACCCAGGAACATATAGATATTTATCCTAATCCATTGATACCCACTACATCCCACATAACTCCACAATTTTACCCGGTTTCTAAATTTGTGTCAAGATAAAAAAGCGTTTTTTATGTTATTAAAGGCGCAAAAACCGAATAATCTTGCGAGCGCGATATATGGTGATAAAAATGAATAAACACCCAACATAATGTGTAATTGTACCAGTTTGATATATCGATTTATAAATTAAGTCTCACTAAAATTTAATTTTGCCTCCTTCTTGTTTTGTATCCTCGGCTTACAGAAAAATTTAATCCACTTTAAACCACGTTAGAGGAAACAGATCTGAACGGAGAATTTGAGCATAAGGTGCTCACTGAAATAGTAATATTCCCATCTATCAACAGGCAGGAGGTTCGGCTCTGCGCGAGAAGTCGGGCGAGAACTCCGCCTGTGGTGGGACGCCGCTGTTAACCATGAATTTTCCAGTGCTAACATCAAACAAATCCATAAAACTACGATTTAAGATTTTCGAATCGACGCAAGAGGAGATAACAGATGAGCGAGAGGCCGATACTCATAGTACAGATGGATATGGCCGAGGAAAAGGAAGATGAGTTCAATGAGTGGTATAACAATAAACACATCCCTGAGATAATTCAGGTCAAAGGATTTGTCAGCGGCAAACGGTACAAGGCAGCGAAAGGCTCTCCGAAATATCTGGCGGTTTATGAATTCGAAAACGCAGATGTGATAAAGGATGCAATGAAGGACGAAGGATTCGCAAAAGCGGGTAAGGACTTCCAGGATAACTACCAGAAGCACGCCAGCAACCTATCCTTTATGACCTACATTCCCATCTGAATAAAGCAAGGGCGGGTTTGAAACCATTGCCCGCCGGTTGTAGGAGGCGGCATGCAAAGAGTCAGCGATAACGTATATGCGGAGACCTACATACGGGGTTGTAATCCCGGCTTCGTGACTACCTCCGAAGGCGTCGTTCTTATAGATACGCCCCAGAACCCCCTGGATGCGGTTAGATGGAGAGAGGAGATAATGCGGCTGGGGAAGCCTGTGTACATAATCAACACCGAGCCGCACCTGGACCACGTCATGGGCAACTTTTATTTTCCCATGGCCACCGTCATCTCACACCAGGGAGTGAGGGAGAGGATGGTAAACGGGTTCCCCTCTTCAGATGAGCTCAAGGAGCGGGTAATGCAGGCGGACCCCGAGAGCATCTGGCTGCTGCATGGGTACCGGCCCCGACCACCCTCCATAACCTTTTCACATAGCATGACGCTTAAGGTGGGCGGGCACACCTTTCAGCTTACCAATCTCCCCGGCCATACCCCCATGGAAGTGTGCGTGTACATCCCAGAGGAGCGGGTCGCTTTCACCGGCGACAACGTTTTCCACAAGGTTCAGACTTTTCTGCACGAGGCGGTGTCGGATAAATGGCTCGAATCGCTGAAGAGAATAGGGGAGCTGGATATCGATGTCATAGTTCCCGGGCATGGAGAGGTGTGTGATAAGAGCTATCTCGAGGAGCAGGCGGCGGTGATAGAGGATTGGATGAGAGCAGTCAGAGAGGCCAGAGAGAAGGGATTGACGCCCGAGGAGGCAGCCGGTCGCCTGAATTTGAGGAATGACTACCCCATGGGCCAGGGCCTGCATGAAATGGAGGCGTGGCTGATGGGGATGAACGTGAACAACCTCTGGCAGAGGGTTTAGCCGCCCTTTTCCACGAAGCGTTACTCGGGTCGGCCCCTGATCTTTCTGTAGATAATCCGAAGCCCCTCAAGGGTAAGGAAAGGGTCCACCTGATTTATGGTCTCGGATTCCGGGGCCAGGAGTGATGAGAACCCTCCGGTTGCGATAACAGTAGCTTTTTCGTTCATTTCGGTCATCATCCGCTTGACTATGCCGTCCACCATACCCACGTAGCCGTAGTAGATACCCGATTGCATGACGGTCACGGTGTTCTTGCCGATAATGCTCTTGGGCCGCACTATCTCCACCTTGGGGAGCTTGGCCGTCTGGCTGAACAGGGCGTCGAGGGAGATCGAGATGCCGGGAGTGATGGCTCCTCCCATGAACTCGCCTTCCTTCGAGATTACGTCGAAGGTGGTGGCCGTTCCGAAATCGACTATTATCAGCGGCCCCCCGAATTTTTTGTATCCGGCTACGGCGTTGACTATCCTGTCGGCGCCCACTTCGGAAGGGCTATCCACCAGGAGGGGTACTCCGCTGTCCATCTCCGCATCTATTATCAGCGGGTCTATCCCGTAGTATTTGCGGAAAACCTTTTCCATCACCGGCAGGAGGGGCGGGACCACGCAGGATATGGCCACGCCGTCCAGGGTGGCGACCCTGCCTTTAGGGGTGAGCCGGAAGAGGTCTTTGAGGATAACGGTGTATTCGTCGGCGGTATAATGCCGGTGGGTACCCACCCGCCAGTCGATGATGAGCTCATCTTCCCGAAACAGGCCTACGACCGTTTGCGTGTTCCCTATATCCATCACCAGCAGGTGCTCTCTCCTGCCCCCATGGGATTTCATTTCAGGCGCCCCCCTTTCGGTGCGTTTATTGGTCCAGAAAGATTATATCACCGGCCATTATCTTTTTCAGCTCGCCATCCGCTGAAATGAGCAGGCCGCCGTCACTATCGATATCCATGGCCTGTCCTTCGAGCGGGCCATCCGGCAGCTCCACTTTCACCTTTCTGCCCAGCGTGGTGGAAAGGCCTCTCCACTTGTGGACTATGTCCTCGCCTCTGCCGGCCTTTATGTCGAGGTAGCCCGAGTCCAGCTTCCTCAGCACGGTCTGAAGCAACTTCCGGCGGTCCACAGGCGCGCCCTTTTCGGCCTTTAGCGAAGTCGGTGCGCTTCTCGATGTGGCCGGGAGTTCGGCGGGGTCGGTGTTCACGTTGATTCCGATGCCGATAACGATGTAGTTGATCTTGCTGCCCGTGATGAAGGTCTCCTCCAGTATTCCACAGAACTTCTTGCCATCGATGAGCACGTCGTTGGGCCACTTGATGGTCGCCGGGAGAGCGGCTGTTTCCCTCACAGCTTCCGCCACGGCCACACCGGCCAGCAGCGTATATTTGGGCAGTTCCCTTACGCTGGCTCCGGGGCGCAGTATGACTGTCATGTAAATGCCCACCCCTGGCGGCGAGACCCACTCTCTGCTCATGCGGCCTCTGCCCCGGGTCTGCCATTCGGCCAGAACCACCGTCCCCTCCTCCGCGCCTCGAGAAGCTATTTCCAGGGCGTACTGGTTGGTCGATTCTATCTCCCTGTGAATATCGAATTTACTGCCCACCACTTTGGTATTGAGGTTCTCTTTCAGTTCTTTTTCCTCCCATTCGGAAGCGCTCACGAGCTTATCCTTTTATCGTCGGGATCACAAGCCATGCAGAGGAATTCCTCCGTTTGATATTAAATATTGGTTCAACTTTCGATTAAGGCAACGTCCATGCTGATATCAACGGCCCTGGCGGAATGGGTCAGCGCGCCCACGGAAATGTAATCCACCCCTGTCTCGGCGACGGCGCGGACGTTTTCCAGGCTTATTCCCCCGGAAGCCTCTACCAGGGCTCGACCTTCGA
>CAYVLI010000316.1:0-3773 GCA_964452105.1 uncultured Nitrospinota bacterium | reverse complement strand
CTGTCACTGGATTTGAAGTCCAGGAGGGACACCGGTCCCCATGCGCTTCCGCTCTGATGTTTCTAATAAGCGACCGCTGCATTGTTGTCAAGAATTTATTGAGGGGGGAAGCTCCCATCTTTTGAAATTCTGTTATCATCTGTGGCCGTCAGGGCGGGTTTATTTTGAAGTCAACCTGGCGCTATCTTTTGCTCTAAACTTTTTGGCTGCAAAGAGCAATGGCGCATGGTCGCCGCAAGCATGGGAGTTTTCCCGGGGGGATGTTTTCCTCGGAGGGGTTTTAGTATATTATACTCAGAGGGCCGGCTTTTCGGGTATCACTGCGGCTAATGCGGAACGCTATATATTTTTTTGTGGAGACCGATAACGTAAAAAAGACAGATGGGCTGAGTCGATTTTTGGGGAATCTTCAATCAAACTGACCGCAGGCGAACTGAATTTATGATTTTCGCGCAAATTCTTTCCAGATAACATTGGCGATTCATGTTACGGCCGAGCGGTTAAGACGGGTAAGTATTTTCGTATCTAAAAGATTTGCCATGGTATATAATCTAGGGTCAATGTCTTCATGGCTTGTACGGGAGGTTTATCTGAAAGGGGGATAGTGCGCATGAAAATAGGAATAATAATATTGTTGTTGCTGAATCTCACGTCATTTACATGGGCGGCCGGCATTAAGGGCGCTTGTGATGTACGTTTTTTCGTGACCACGATTGTAGAAGATTTTTTCGGCACGGCCCGTTGTCAGCCCTTTATGGTGGACATTGAGCTGAATGCAGATGGAGAAAGGATCTTTCGGAACGTTGAAGTAGACGTTCCGATTAGCGAGATGGATACGCAGAAGAAGGCGCGCGATAAGAAATTGCGTGAGATGTTTCAGAGCGAGACATTTCCATATATCCATGTCTCAGCGAGAAACGTCGAGCCGGATAGAATAAGGCAAGAGATGAAAGGGGGCGAGAAGGGGGGTGGCGCTCTCGATCTTGTTATCAAAATTCGTGATATCGAGCACAAGATTACGGCAAGGCTTAGCGGCTTGCAGGAAAGCGCCGAGCGGATTTCCCTGGAAATGGAATTTCCTGTTTCGCTGAAGGATTACAGGTTAAAACCGCCCTCACCGTTTTTCGGTCTCATAAGGGTGGATGACAAGGTGATAGTTAAAGTAACCGTTGGATTGGAAGCGCGGCCGGTTGAAGTATTCAGTCGATAGAACTGCCGCATCATAAGGGGAAACGACAAGTGACAGTATGGGTACAGCACATAGAGACGAGCGTTCCGGAATATTCTTATTATCAGGAATACGCCAGTGAGAAGATGCAGGAAGTGTATAAGGAAAAGCGTGAGAAGCGGCTCATTCGAGCAATTTATAGAAATTCCGGTATCGAAAAGCGCCATACGGTAGTGACGACTTTTGAAGATGGCGTCGCTGACGGTTTTTTCAAGGCCGGTTCCAACGGGGATATTTATGGGCCGGGAACCGCTGAGCGCAACGATATTTTCGCTCGTGAGTCGCACCCAATGGCCGTGGACCTTGCACGGAAAGTAATTGCTAACTGCCCTGACATAAGCCCGAATGACATAACACATGTGATTACCGCTTCCTGTACCGGCTTTTACAATCCAGGACTGGACTACCATATAGTGCAGGAATTGAGCCTGCCATACTCCACCCAGCGTTATCATCTGGGATTCATGGGGTGTTATGCGGCCTTTCCGGCGCTGCGTATGGCGACGCAGTTTTGTGAGGCAAACCCGGACGCAGTGGCCCTGGTAATGTGTCTGGAGCTCTGCAGCCTGCACCTGCAGCTCAATAGAGGACAGGACTTTCTCCTGGCCAATTCCCTTTTTGCTGATGGCGCCGGTGCGGCAATAGTCAGCGCCCGGGAACCGGACGAAGACCACAGCGCCTACCAGATAGGCGATTTCAACTCCACGCTCGTGCCCAGTGGTAAGGATGACATGACATGGAGCATAGGTGACACCGGCTTCGATATCTCTTTATCCAGCTATGTTCCAAAAATCATCGGAGCAAATGTCAGCCAGCTCATCGAGCCGGTGTTAGCCAAACAGAACCTGAACCTGGAAGATGTGGATACATGGGCAGTACACCCTGGCGGCAAAGCCATTATAGATAGGGTTCAGGAGAGACTCAGCCTCAGCCCTGAGCAAGTCAGGGCCTCGCGCGAGGTGCTTCGCCAGTATGGCAATATGAGCAGCGCAACCATTCTTTTTGTACTCCAGGAAATCCTGCGGCAGCCTTCAGAGCTTTCCAGCGAAAAAGTGTTTACCATGGCTTTCGGACCGGGGATAACGGTGGAGACTGCCTTGCTCCGGGCAAAGCGTGGCAAATTTAGCTTTGAAGAGAAAGAGATCGACGAAAAAATCACTGCCGCGAAAGCCTGAGTATTTTCACAACATGATTAATACCGAGGGAAGCGTGTATTCGAAGGTCTGTCTATGATGGTCTGGCTGCTTACAAAGGGCCGCTACCCATACATGGTAATGCTGCTGGCGCTGACGGTGTGGCTGTCATTTTTCGCCTCTCGCGTTAATATAGAACAGGGTAACGAGTCCATGAACGCCAAGAATGAGGAGCAGTTACGCTCCTATTCTGAGTTCAAAAGGCTCTTTGGCAGCGACGAGGATATACTGCTAAGCGTCACCAATCAGCGATTATTGGAGCCTGAAGGTCTCCGGCTGATAGATGACTTGACCGAGCGGATAGGAAATATAACCGGTGTCCGCCGCGTCCAAAGCCTTACTAACGCCGGGCGGCTCGTCTCGGGGCCATTCGGCGTTGAGAAAGTATCGCTGGTTGCAAGGCCTCTGACCGCCCCCGGCATTAAATCCAGGATACTGTCCGCTCTGGATGGAGATCGACAGTTCAACGGTCTGCTGATTTCGAAGGACAGGCATACCAGTGGTATTACTATCGAAATAGAAGACCGCCCCGGCGACGACCTGTATCGTAAAAATATAATCCATACACTACGTCAGCTTATCGAGGACAATTCAAACAAAGCCGAATTCCACCTCTCCGGCATCAGCGTGCAGAAGCAGGATGTAACTGAATTTATCCAGAGGGATCAGGCGGTGCTCATCCCTCTTTCGGTGTTGACCATCGCGCTGTTGCTTTTACTAATGTTCAGGAGCGTCCCGGGCGTTTTGCTGCCTCTTGCCGTTACCGGTGTCAGCCTCTCCTGGACGCTGGGCATCTACTCCCTGGCCGGATTTTCCTTAAATACGATAACAGCGCTCATACCGCCGGTGATAATGGTGCTTTCCATAACGACCAGCGTGCATATTTATCACCACTGGCTGAAAATTTCGGGGAGTTCCCGGGACCCGACCCGGCTCATTGTGGAATCGACCCGTATGCTTTTCTCTCCCTGTTTTTTTACCGCACTCACTACAGCGCTCGGCCTGATCTCACTCACCGTAAGCAATACGCCTGCGGTCAGGCTATTCGGCGTTTTCGGAGCAGTGGGTGTATTGGTCTCTTTTTTCGTTGGAATCACTCTGGTTCCCATAGGCCTGAGCTTCCTCCCGCTTAGGGATAAGAGAGATTCCGCGCACGGCATGGGCATGTTCGAACGGCTGCTTCAAGGTATGGCTAAATTGTCCATCGTCAGACCTCGCATGATTCTGCTGGTCGCCGTGCTTCTGGCGCTGGTCGGTATTATTGGTATAAGCCGGATTCGCAACAACACGGACCTGGTGCGCTTCTTCAAGACCAGCGCACCGCTCTATCGGGATACCATGTTCATTGACCG
>CAYVLI010000315.1:0-3781 GCA_964452105.1 uncultured Nitrospinota bacterium | reverse complement strand
GTGAAGCGTTTTTGCATCCTTTCCTTGCGAGAAATTCGTCCTGTGAAGCAGACAGGCTGATAGCTGATGCCGGAAACAATATCTGGATTCTCTATGGCGTAGGTCAGGATGGGGCCCACCTGGTCATCATTCACAGTATTGATTATGGTGGGTACGAATACTATCCTCAAATCTGTCTTCCTGATGTTTTCCATGCACTTTAATTTTTCTTCCAGCAAAGGCCTGCCTCTGGTCTTCTGATAGTTCTCCTCTCGCATGCCGTCGAATTGCAAATAGAGAGTATGAAGCCCTGCTTCCTGGCACTTCTCGGCGAATTCGAGGTCGGTGAATTTGAGTCCGTTGGTGGCTATCTGGATGTGGTTGAAACCCATGTCCCTGGCTGCTTTTATTATATCCAGGAACCGGGGATGGATGGTCGGCTCACCACCGGCAAACTGAATCACATTGGTGGGGTGCGGCTTTGTATTGCGATAGTTACGGAGCATCTGGACTACTTCTTCGTAGCTCGGCTCGTAAACATTGCCGCTCACGTTGGCGTTAGCGAAGCAGATAGGGCAGGTGAGGTTACACCTGTTTGTGAGGTCCAGGTTGCCGCAACCGGTGTGGCTTGCATGCATATTGCAAATGCCGCAATTGGTGGGGCATTTACCGCTGGCATGGGTCATGGGGTTGGAGATACCGCGTCCGCTCCCGAAGGTCCATTTTTCGGCCTTGAGGTAAATATCTACGTCGGACCAGTAGAGGTCTTTGACGTACCCATGCTCAGAGCAGGTCTTCTCCATCCATACCATTCCGTCTTCCTCAAACATCCGGGCATCTATGACTTTAAGGCATTCGGGGCAGATGGATTCCACCGTCTTCGGCAGGCCGGTGGTGATGGGGTAGATGGGGGTACCGCTATAAGTCGTTTTCAGCGGTTGCTCGAGGTTCATGGCCCCGGAATCCTTTGAATGAGGTACGCTACGCAACGGACCGAAGGACATTTTTCCTCCTCCACGAAAACTATTGCAAAATGTTGTAAGACACTCCATCAACTTATTAAAGGTTTTTCTCAGGAATGGGCTCATGTCTATTTATGAGGATATTAATTATAACAAAATGTGCTGTTAGTCAAGATATAATTAACTTCGTATTTAAATTATAAAACATTAAATTGACATCATCTTTCGAGCCTCCGATTGATAATATAGGCGAGGCATAAGGCGATCTGCATTGCAAACAATAGATTTTAAAACTTTTTCCAGACTTTCATCTTGTTCCCTAATTTACCTCGTGATAATGTTTATTCAGTTGAATAGCAGAATATTTCTTAATGCTTGGGTAGAAACCTTTCCCCGTGCCGTTCGCCGCCGGGCGGCTATGAGGTCTAATAAATCGCCGCTGGAAAAGGAGTGGCTCTGAATGCATATATTGCTTATCTCTACCAACAGGGAACAGTACCCCGACCCGGTCTTTCCCATCGGGCTGGCTTACTTGGCTTCTGTGCTGAGGGAAAGAGGCCATCAGGTGGAGGTTCTGGACCTTTGCTTCAAGAGAAACCCGGGTAAGGCTTTGGAAAAAGCCTTACCTGAATACCGCCCCGATCTCATCGGCATCACGCTCAGGAACATAGACAACGCTTTATACCCCTTGACCATCTCCTACCTCCCTTTTTACAAGGAGGTGGTGAACGAGTGCCGCCGCCACTCGGATGCACCCATCGTTCTGGGGGGGTCGGCCTTTACCATAATGCGGCGCTGCATACTGGAATATCTGGAGGCAGATATGGGCGTGGTGGGGGAAGGGGAGGAAGCTTTCCCTTATCTGGCGGATAACATGGACAACCCGGCTGCACTCAAGATAAAGAAGTGGCTCATCCGCAAGGGGGAAAACTACGGCGAAGGTTCTCCGGCTCCGATGCGCAGGGCGCTCGATGACCTCCCCTGGCCGGCCAGGGACCTTTTTCCCTACCGACAATATTACAGGTGGGGAGCAATGGGCAGCATCCAGACCAAAAGGGGGTGCGCCTACAACTGCATCTACTGCACCTACCCCTTCATAGAGGGCCGAGAGGTGCGCATGCGGTCCCCTGAGAGTGTTGTAAACGAAATGGAGTACATGGTCAAGCGCCTGGGATTAAGACGGATGTTCATTGTGGACAGCGTGTTCAACAACCCTCCGGAGCATGCGGAGGCTGTCTGCGAGGAGATATTGCGAAGAGACTTGAAATTCTCCTGGAGCTGTTTCGCCTCCCCGGGCTTAATAGATGAGAACCTGGCTCGAGCCATTGCCCGTGCAGGCTGCACCGGCCTTGAGCTGGGCAGTGATGCAGCGCATGCAGGTATGCTCTTGAATCTGGGGAAGGATTTCGGAGTGGAGGAGGTCATAAGCGCCACAAAGGTTTGCCGGGCTGCCGGTCTTGAAGTGTGTCATACGCTCCTCTTTGGTGGTCCCGGGGAGACACCCGAGTCCATAAAGGCCACCTGCGAAGTGATGGATAACGTGGACGCTACAGCCATCATAGCCCTTACCGGAGTTCGCGTATATCCTGATACGCCGCTTGCGGAAATCGCGCGCCGGGACCTGGGCATTTCGGCTGAGGAGAGCTTCCCGGAACCGGCCTTCTATGTATCACCGGAAGTCAAAGACTTTATGTTCGAGTATCTGGTCCCTTTCACCGCCGCCAGAGGCCGCTGGGTGCTTCCCGGCCTTCATCCTCCCATAAAAACGGGTTTGCATAGGATTCTACGCGGTCTGGGGGTAAAGCTGCCTCTGTGGGAGTTGCTCAAATACCGCCTGTTTCGAGGCAGGCGCAAACTCCCTGGTCTCAAGCTCCCATAGGATTTGATTAAAAATGCTCACTGGAAAAGTAAAATTTCAAGTCCACCTGTTAATAGGCGGGGCTTCCAGCCCCGCAGGGGAAGTCGGGCGACAATATGTCGCGAGCTATGGGATTCAGAGACCCGACAGCTCTGAGCCAGTCTCGTATCGCGAGCCGGTCGGGAAGATACGGCCCCTATCGACAATGAATTTTTCAGTTTTTAAGCGCTCACTAAAATCATCCTATAGAATCTTTTTCCCGTTATTGGGTCGACATATTTATAAATATTGCAGAGTCAAATATGTTGAATTGCTAAAGATAGGTGCATTATCAATCGATAAAATAGAATAATAACCTTTTTTCAATTTACCGCTGGAGAATTCCATATGTCCAAGGAAGTCATCAAAGAAGGATACCTGCCGCGGTTTTTGATTCTGTCGCTGATATTAGTGATTACCTTTAACTTTCTATCGGCGATTCTCCTTTATAGAAGTTCCAATGTCCCATTGAGCCCACATTATGCCGCCATGTTCGAAGAAATTAATAAATTAAGAGGATCTATGTTGATAACCACCCTCAAAATTCAGGCCTTTTTCTACCTGTTCATTGCCATAGGTGTAGTTGTTCTGGGAATCATTCATTCTCATAGGGTGGCTGGGCCGCTCTACAGGGTCAAGGTATATGCCAGAGCTCTTGCTGAAGGGAAATATGAGGAGCGTATAAATTTCAGAAAGAAAGATGTCATACATCCCCTTTCTTCGGTGCTCAATGAGATGGCCGAAAAGCATCAGGAAAGATTGAGAACCCTCACTGCAAAACTGACCGGGCTCGAAAATGAACTCGAATCGGTAAATGAGATAGGTGAAGAACCGGGACAGAAGGATGAATTGATCAACAGGTTGCGGAATTTGGATGAAGAGCTGATAGGGTACATTCGAAAGATTAAATTATGATGAGAAAGCTGAGCATTATACTGCTTAT
>CAYVLI010000314.1:0-3785 GCA_964452105.1 uncultured Nitrospinota bacterium | reverse complement strand
GACCTTAAACACTTTTATGCTTTCAGGATTAATAGGCGGGGGCCTCTAACAAGAGCCCATTGATATCATCATTTCCTAACTACCCGGGAGAAACAATTATGTCTATTTTAAGAACATCCTGTTTTATTGTCAACATTAAAATGACCCCTATTTAATTTTATATTCCGGTTTTAATCTTAAGTAGTTGATAATTAAGAAAGTAATTACGATATTTAAATTTAAATATAACGTTAATCTACAAGGCTGCCGCATGTAAAATTGTACTTTCTTTTTGCTACTGCATATTTTTAGCATCGATATGTAAAAATGAGGAATGCTCCGGTATTATACGGCTTCCCTTCCAGCTATCATTCTGGTATCATCTTTAGAGGGAAATTCTAATCCCCTGCCACAAGATTAAATACCATTCACATTTTAAACATTTCGACTGAGGAGAATATCATCTTGTCCCGTGTTTGCAATATCGATATTAACATATCGTCCTTCTATCTATCTACCTTTAGTTTAACCCTAACATAAGCGTTGGCCTGGAGTTGAGCATCATGGAGGAAACAGACGGGGCATATCCACTTCGCGAGGGCGAAAGAGTGGTTATGGTGGACGACCGCGGCAAGCCCTACTACTTTACCCTGGAGCGGGGGGGTGAATTTCACTTCCACAAGGGTGTGGTCAAGCACGATGACATGATCGATAGTGAAGAGGGGTGCAAGGTTTTATCCTCTTCGGAAACTCCCTGCCATGTATTCCGGCCGCTACTGCGGGATTACGTAATGAAGATGCCCCGCAAAACCCAGATAATATATCCCAAGGATATGGGCATAATCATAATCTGGGCGGACATCTTTCCCGGCGCCCGGGTGCTGGAGGCGGGAATGGGCTCAGGCGCTCTCACCATGGCTCTGTTGAGAGCGGTGGGTGAAAAGGGAACAGTATATTCCTACGAGATGCGTGAGGACATGGCCAGGCTGGCCGCAAAAAATATAAAGCGGTTCATGGGGGAACCGTCCAACCTGGAGGTCAGACTACAAGATGTCTATGAAGGTATCGATGAGAAGGGGCTGGACAGGGTTATCCTGGACCTCGTACACCCCTGGGAAGTGGTGAGCGCCGCAACCAGAGCGCTGGTCCCGGGTGGAGTGTTCCTCTGCTTCGTTCCCACCGTGGTGCAGGTACAGGCGGCTGTGGAAGCCCTTAAAAATAACGGGTCTTATCAGATGGTGGAATCCATGGAAGTGTTGATGCGCCCGTGGAACGTCCAAGGCCGGAGTGTGCGCCCCTTTCACCGCATGGTGGCTCATTCGGGCTTCATAGTGACTGCCCGCAAAACATCATAATCGCGAGCAGGCGTCGCCCCGGTAATCGCTATATTTTCTTTTGAGGAAACAAACCCGCCTGAGCCGCACCGCGTATTTACTATCGAGACGCATCCACTCGCTTGTAATATTCTTCCGGAACGGCCTTCATATCCTTATATAAATAGATGAGGCAGGGTTCCTCACCCAGCTTCTCTGCAGGGATGGTAACGAAGAGCGGGTAGCCTCTCAATTGGATGGGGATAATCTCCTGGAACGGGCAATGCGAGCAGTAGATGGGGAGGTTCTCTATCCAGTAGGTCATGGCCTGCGGCTTTTCCACCCTGGCGAAATTCTTGGGCGGTTCGTAGCATCCTTCTCTTATAAGCCGGCCGCCGCTCCCGCAGGGAACCATCTTGAAGATGAACTTCTCATCGTCCTCTTCTATCTCCAGGGGTTGCAGGTGCCCTCTCAGACCGGCCGCCAGCATCACCGCGCGCCTTTTAGGGTCCGGTGTATTCTCATAGAGCTCTGCGAGTTGCCCTATCCATGAGCCGCAGCCCTCCGTTAGCGAATCGTAGAGGGCCTCGTCTCCATAGCGCTTGTATATGAAGCTCATAAGCGAAGTGGTCCAATCCCGGTAAAGGTCGTGCATGGATTCGAACTCTTTGTACATCCTCCTGCTCAATTTCCTGGCCCTATCGTAGTCGCCTGCATCTATGGCCGCAATGATGGTATCGACGGTCCTGGCCCCCATGTCCTTGAGTTCCCGTTCGGTGAAGAGCCTTTCCCCTGCCATATTATCTCCTCCCCTCTTTAATTATTCAGAGGGGCCCTGCTTAGAAAAAAGCCCCTCCAACTCCCTCAAAAGCAATCCTGAAAACAGCTTATATCGGATTAGTTAATACCAACGCGCTCAACTTCTTAAAATCTCTTAAAACCTCAGCTTTTCTTGATTGCCAGCAATCCCTCTGAGCTCAATTCAAGGGCGACTGTATCGTTGATGTTGATGCCCTCATCGATGCCTTCGGTCTGTATCGCCAGCACGCGGGCGCCATCCTCAATCTCCACAACCACCACGTTATAAGGCTCATTGTTATTGAATCCTTCCGGAGGCACACGGATGGTGGTGTAAGAATATACTTTACCGGTTGTGGGGGTCTCGGCGGCTTCGAACTCGTAGCCGCCGCATGAAAAGCACGAGAGCGCCGCCTGCGGCAGCAGCCCGTTGCACTGTTGACACCTCTTTATCGGGGAAGTAACGGCTTGCTCGTTCATCGTATTTTTCCTTTATTCCATTATTCTATTAGAGGTTTAGAAATCTTTGGCCAGAATATGCACGGTGGAGAGTGCTCCGGGACCGCCCAGGTTATGAGCCAGGCCCAGCTTCGGATCCTTGACCTGATTGGCAGCTTCGCCCCGTAATTGCAGCGCAAGTTCATAGATCTGCGCCAGACCCGTAGCCCCGACGGGATGTCCCCTTGATATCAGGCCTCCGCTGGGGTTGATGGGGATATCTCCGTTCACGGCCGTCCTGCCTGCTTCGACGGCCGGCCCGCCTTCGCCTTTCTCGAACAGGCCCAGGTCTTCGCTGTCGGCTATCTCGGCGATGCTGAAGCAGTCATGCAGCTCCACCACGTCTATATCCTTCGGTCCGACGCCGGCCATATTGTATGCGTCTTCGGCGGCCTTGATGGTCGCCGGGAACGTGGTGAAGGATTCCATCTGCAGCACGCTGGTGGTGCCTATGGCGTGGCCGGAGCCGGCTATTCTGACCGGCTTGGCGCAAAGGTCTCTCGCCATATCCGATGGGCAAAGCACCGCCGCCACCGCTCCGTCGCTGATGGGGCAGCAGTCATAAAGGGTCAGCGGGTCTGCTATCAGACGCGACTCGTTCACGCCCTGCACCGTTATCTCATCCTTGAGGTAGGCGATGGGGTTGGTCGAGCCGTTATGGTGGTTCTTCACCGAAACGCACGACACCTGATCCCTGGTGGTGCCGAACTCTTCCATGTGCTTCCTCAAAACCAGACCGAAGAAACCGGGGAAGGTGAGGCCGTAGATGTTATCCATGGTCTTATCCCCCGCTCCCGCCAGCACGGAGGTCACCACGCCGGTGGAGCAGGCGCTCATGTGCTCTGCGCCTAAAGCTATAACTATGTCGTTCAGACCGGAGGTGATTGCCAGAAAAGCCTGCCGCAGGGCTATCCCCGAACTGGCGCAAGCCCCCTCCACCCTGGTGCAGGGAATCTGACCCAGCCCCAGGTTCCTGCCGACGATGGCCGCCAGAGAGCCTTGCCCCACCAGGGCTTCGGAAGCGTAGTTGCCCAGGTAGAGCGCCTCTATCTTCTTCTTGTCTATGCCTGCGTCTTCTATGGCCTTGAGACCCGCCTCCAGGGCCAGCGCCGAAATGGTTCGTTCCCTGTGTTTGCCGAACGTGGTGGTGCCTATACCTATGATCGAAACGTCTCGCATCTTTTAGACCCTCATTTT
>CAYVLI010000313.1:0-3800 GCA_964452105.1 uncultured Nitrospinota bacterium | reverse complement strand
AGCGGGGCGTGGCCGTTCCCGCCCTGCAATTCGGCTGGATGACGAGGGTCTATGGCATCAACTACTTCAACTTCGGAGATGAGAAAGAGTACGGCAGGAAGCTGAGCCCTCTGGAGGAGCAGGCAAGATTTCTGTGTTCGAACGCCTGGGGCGTGCTGGGGGAGACCTGGGTGGAGAACACACTCAAGGCATGCCGCAATTTGAAAGTCGATGGCATGGTTTACTACGCCCAGATAGGCTGCACGGCCACCGCGGGCCTGGGACGGATCGTGGCGGAACAGGCGCAGCAGGAGCTCGGTATTCCGACCCTCATAATGGAAGGCAGGCAGCTCGACTCCCACTTCAAAAGCCAGGAGGAGTGCGAAGAAGAGCTGAACACTTTTGTGGACCTGTGCCTGAGCAGGAAGGGCGGCTGAAGGGTTTTGCTCAATCATCTTGACAACGCGGGCCAAGTCTGCAATAAACGAAGTCGGATATGATGGAGATTGTCGGTTTTCACTGTGGTTTCGCCCGCGGAGTGGCTAAAGAACTTAATATAAGAACAGGGGTATAATCATGAATCCTGACGACCTGAGAGTGAAGATTCTCGGAATAGTGGGGACTCCCATAAAGGAAGGCAACTGCCAATATATTCTTGAAGAGGCTCTCAAGGCTGCTGAGGAGGGGGGCAGGGTGGAGACAGAACTCATCCACCTGCAGGACTACCGCATAGAATACTGCATCGGCTGCGAGGGCTGCCTGCGACGGGTACACAGAATCCAGAAGGAGGTGGGCTTCGACGTCATGCCGGTGCCAGCCCCGGAGTATAACTGCACCATCAAGGACGACATGCAAATAATCCACAAGAAGATGCTGGAGGCGGACGGTATAATTCTGGCTGCGCCTGTTTACATCGCCACGGTGCCGGGGCAGGTCAAGACCTTCATAGACCGTGTTCGCACCTTCGTACACGATTACCGCCTGCGCGGCAAAGTAGCGGCGCCGATTACCGTGGCCTTCTACAGGAATGCCGGCGAGGACACCACTCTACAGATGATGAATTTATCCATGCTTGCCATCGGGCTTTCTGTTGTCGCCTTCGGCGCTTCCACCGTTTCGACCAGAGAGGGCGCGGGCGTTCTCGTCAAGGAGACCAGATACGCAGTCAAGGAGGATTTGATGGGAATGGCCGCGGTGAGGAGCGTTGGAAGCCAGGTCGCACAGGCAGCTATTCAGATGAAAGCTGGCAAACTTGCCATGGAGGAAGCCGGTATTCGGGTGAGCTCCAGGGCATCGTTCCCGGTTCCCGGATAACATTACCGGGCCTTATTCGGAGAAGAGTTTTCAAGGGACCGACGGGTTAACATCGTCGGTCTTTTTTTATCTGTGTTTGCTGATGAGGTTAATTTGCCAGTTGCTCCGTCTCCTTCCATAGTCGTTTTTAGGTTCTCAGCATCAGCTATCCTTCCCTTCTAAACTACTCTAAACTACCCGATTTGCCGTTTACTATACCATGAAAAAGTCTGTTCTCTGTCATTCCCCGGCTTGACCGGGGAATCCAGATAAGGTGCAAGCCATTGAAAATACTGGATTCCCGCTTTCGCGGGAATGACACCAGACACTAAATGTAAAAATGAAACAGTATCATGCAGGACTTTTTCAGTGTTCACGTTTGCTGAAAAATAGGCATTAACAAGGGCGGTATCTTACGGTGCGACCCCCAATGCGAGGGCTGGAAGTCCCGCTAACAGATTGGCATGAAATAGCGCTTTTCCTGGACTCGCCTTAATACAAACAGTTTAAGTTGACCTGAAAAGATACCGATAACTATTAAGGAATACCAGATATTTGCAAATTTAACAGAACGGTAAAACATCATAAACTTCGGTTAGATGTTGCAATGAAAACGAACGCCGAGAAGCGGAAAGGCTTTAACATCATCGAGATTATGATAGTTGTGTCTATTTTGGGAATAATTGCGGCTATCGTCATCCCAGGCTTTGTTACCTACAAGGAGGAGGCCACATCCGTCCGTATAGAAAGTAAATTGCTGAAAACCGAGACGGTGAAAAAGCTTCCACCGATGCGACTAACAGACAGAAGATCGAAACTGAATTAAGGTAAAACCGAGCATGAACTTGAATAATACCAAAATCCTCATCGGCGCAAGCGGAAAGAGTTTTGAGACATCGGTCAAAAACTTGTTCGAGCAAGAGGGGGTGGAGGTGGATGAATGTTCGGACGGAATCGAGGTCATCAGGAAATCCTTTCTGGAAAGTCCGGACCTTATCATTCTGGATGTTGAAGTCCCGGGACTCAATGGTTATCAATGTTCCCGGGTATTGAAGGGCGACCCGTTTATGGAGTACATACCTATCATATTGATGGGGTCTGCCGAAGAACCTATCGACAGGTTTTGGGCAGCGGCCTCAGGAGGGAACTATTATCTCCATAGACCGATAAATGCAGGGGAATTAGAAGAAATTCTCCGTAGTTTCGTTAACGGTAAAAGCGGCAAAAATCCCGTATTTGCTCCTGCCAGAATTCAAGCCGACCTTTCCGACCATTCAATCATGACCATGGCTAACGATATCATGGAGCGAAAACTGATTCGGTCGGAGATTATGAATGAAATCAGCCTCATCGAAACGTCGGATTTCTCGATGAAAGAGCTGATAACCGCCATCATGAATATCGTCGGGTCCCTGTATGATTTCAGCCTGGGCCTTGTTATGTTTTTCCATGACGAACAAGGCGAGTTATTCTTTTACAAGAGCGGGGAGATGGATCAAAAGCATCTGGAGTCCATCAAATCTCTCTTGTTGCAACACTTGAAAGAGAGACATGAGATATATCTACATCCGAAGCAGATAAATTTTAAGTTGATTGAAGCCGACCGGCTTGAAGGGTCTTCTGTTGAAATTGAGGATTTGTATATACACACCCGACGGATCAGGGGAATCAATTGTGTTCTCGCTTTTCAGAATATCGGGTTCGATAAGCTGGGAAAGAATGAACAGGAAACGCTGCTGTCTGTTCTGGATCACGCGCAGGGGGTCCTGGAAAAGAAACTGTTTTTCGAAATCTCTCAAAAGTTATCCATTATCGATACTGTTACACAGGATGCGTCCCTGGCATTTTTCATGGCCTGCCTGAGTAGCGAGATCGAAAAAGTAGAGCGGTACGATTATCCCATAGCCATTTTCACCATAAGCTTTTCCAACTTGGACGAGATTACCAGGGACTTCAAAACCGATAAGACACATTCATTGATCCGCCATATTAATAGACTTATTTTGAGTGTTTCCCGCAAATCCGATATCGTCGCCAGGTACGACCCGACTTCATTTGCCTTTCTTCTTACTCACATCGATCTGGAACAGGCGCGCATGGTTCAAAATAGAATCCATAAGCAGATTATGAGCAACCTCTCCAGGAATCTGCCTCCTTCGGTCGAGTTGAAGACGGTTATGGGTATTTGTCAGTTCGATCCGGAAAGGGACCGAACGCCGGAGATATTTTTAGAAAATTCCAAGCCCCAGGGGCCTCCTCGAGGAGTCAGTAATGAAAAACCTTTGTCGGAGGAAGAAGTTGAAAAGGTATCGAGTGACGAACCACAGTTGAACGCCGGGAAAATGAGAGTATTGGATAAGATATTGGAAGAACCCGCGACCCAGCCGGATGTGAAAGATGAAAGGTCTATACCTCCTCAGAAGGAGTATAAAAAGAAACGCCTGGACGATTTAATCCAGTGAGAAGAAAGATAGGTAGCTAGATTCAACCTCGAAGTGCAACGAATGAGGAAGCAACTTCGAGTGGAG
>CAYVLI010000312.1:0-3811 GCA_964452105.1 uncultured Nitrospinota bacterium | reverse complement strand
GTGGGCCCGCGAGGCGGCCGAACGGGCGAGGAGCGGACGGTGGTGAAAGGTGAGCGTTTGCCGCCGACCCCTAAGCCGAACCACAGGTACATTATAGTCGATCGAACGAAGAACAAGAGCGGCATGGGATGACACCGATGCTGCAATAAACTTTCAGGATGCAGGAGTGGCTTGCGTTCCGTTAGAGCGGAGGGCGTGTTTTGCTCGGTTAGTCGGAAGGGCTGGTCGGGGCGGGCGGACTTGAACCGCCGACCCCCTGCTCCCAAGGCAGGTGCGCTGACCAGACTGCGCTACGCCCCGAACCCTATTCTGTTAATCAAAGTTTACTACAGGCGGTATGAGGTTACAAACCTTTTTGTACTCCTTTGTCCTCCAGGTACCTTTCCAGGTAGCTGCGTACCTGTTTCATGGCGACGGCGCGGTGGCTGATGCGGTTTTTCACCTCCAGACCCAGTTCGGCCAGCGATTTTCCGGAATCGTGCAGGAAGAAAATGGGGTCGTAACCGAAGCCTTCGGACCCCCTGCACTCACAGCCGATATATCCCTCCAGAGCGCCCCTGAACTCCACGGCCCGCCCCGTTTCATCGACTATCACGGCTACGCAGACGAAGCGGGCGCCTCTTTCTGTTAGAGGAATTTTCTCAAGCTTTTTCAGCACCAGCAGGTTCCTCTCCGAATCGCTCAGTCCGCCGCCGCCGTAGCGCGCGGAATATATGCCCGGCGCCCCGTCGAGGGCGTCTATTTCCAGGCCTGAATCGTCCGCCAGCGCCATGGCCCCGGCAGCCTTGTGCGCCGTCATGGATTTGATTAAAGCGTTCTCGCTGTATGAGGCGCCGCTTTCCACTATATCTATCGGCTCAGGCAGGTCCAGCAACGATTTGATTTCTATCTTAAGGCCGGCCAGATGGCGCTCGATTTCCGCTATTTTCCCGGCGTTTCTGGTGGCCAGGATGAGTGTTCTTTTGTTCCCGGACTTATGCGACATGATCTCCCGCTGGTGGTGAAGAGAGAGGGGAGGAAGCTTTCCCCGTCAGGATATTTCCAGGGCGCTTTTCTGTATTTCTATGAGCCGGGAGATGCCTTCATGGGCCAGCTCGAGGAAGGTATCCATGTCTTCCTTGCTGAAGGGGGTGCTCTCCGCGGTGCCCTGCACTTCTACGAATTTACCCCGGCCGGTCATGACCACGTTCATATCGACTTCGGCCATGGAATCTTCGCTGTAGTCGAGGTCCAGGTAGCATTCGCCTCCGACCATACCCACGCTGGTGGCGGCCACGAAATCCCTGATGGGGTTTTCCGCGATCTTTCCCTGCCGGAGGAGGAGGTCGGCGGCATCCCACAGGGCTACGAAAGAGCCTGTGATGGAGGCGGTGCGCGTCCCGCCGTCGGCCTGAATGACGTCGCAGTCTATCCTTATTGTGCGCTCTCCCAGCGTTTCCAGCGTTACCACCGAACGCAGGGAGCGACCTATCAACCGCTGTATCTCGTATGAGCGTCCGCTGGTCCTTCCTCGTTCTCTTGCCGAGCGATCCTGCGTGGAGCGGGGCAGCATTGCATATTCCGCGGTTATCCAGCCGGAACCTTTGTCTTTCAGAAAACCAGGCACACCATCTTCCACCGTAGCAGTACAAATGATCTTGGTGTTACCCACCTCTATGAGTACGGAGCCCTCCGCATGCTTAATAAAGTCCCTGTTTATGGCTACCGGCCTCAATTCATCGGATTTCCTTCCGTCGGAACGCACCTGTTACCCCCTTGCCATGATATATAAAATGTCTCATTAATTCCATGGAGACTGAACTGTCAACGATCACCATTCTTGACTATTTCCGGCCTGAAGCTGAACGGCTCATTGAGGGCCAGATGTCCGCCCAGAGTATCCATCATGGACCCGTCAACCAGAATGTAAACCTTCTCCACGCCCTTCATGTTCGCTGCTACGGTGTTGACTATTGAGTAGATCGTAAGGGCTTCCGCCCATGCGCCGGAGACATGTTTTTCCTTCAGCTCGGAGCTGAAATCCAGGTAGGCGTTGCCCTGTCCGTCAAGATAAGCTTCGGTCAGTTTGGTTCCCGCCGGTATGGTAGAATAGCCGGCTTTTACGGGCCCCTTGAGCAGTTCTTCCACAAGCGCAACCGCCAGCGATTGACTGTTTTTGTGAGAGAGAATTACTCTCTTTTCCGGCTTGAGATATCCGCCATCCGGCGATGTGAAGAAGATTTTGGCTTCAAATTTTTCCTCTTGCGTCTGGTTTTCCTGCATGCTCTGGATGAGAATATCCGGAACGTGGCGCTGCACCGTTTCCTGGCGCCAGTCGCGCCAGGTGAAGAAAGCGTACACCGCGCCCATAGTAACGAGAAGAACTATAACGAATACTGCCAGTTTCTTCACTGCGGGTTTCCCATCAGTAGGAGTGTTTCCTTGTATTGCTTTATGCCTCTGTAAACTGCTTCCGCTATGCGGTCCCTATAGGTGTCGCGCTTTAACTCTGTTTCCGAAGAGAGGTTGGTGATATAGCCTAATTCCAGTTCAAACGAGGGCATGTCGATTCCTTTGAGAGTCAACAAGGGCAGCTCTCTCATGGTGACTTCTCTTTTGGTCACCCGGCTCAGGTTTAATTGTGTGAGCCTCCCCAACACCCTGCTCAAGGGGAGGTATTTGAGATGGATCGTCTCCCATTCGATGACCTCCTCTTCCGGATGCCCGGGATGGCTTTGTTGGCTGTGGCGGGTCGGTGATAGGTCGGCGGGAGAAGCATAGGGAAGAAATATTTGCACTCCTCTCATGCTTCTTTCGGGCGAAGCGCCGGCATGTATGGTGATGAACAGATCGGCCTTGAGTCCGTTGGCTATGCCCGCCCGCTGTTCGAGTGAGAGATTTGAGTCGTCTTCCCTGGTCAGAAAGACTTGGCTGCCCAATCCTCTCTGCAAAAGTTTTTTGAGAGTTCGGGCTACCTTGAGGGTGACATCTTTCTCTTTCAGCCCGGTGGGGCCGCGAGCTCCGGTATCCTCGCCCCCGTGGCCGGGGTCGATTACGATGGTGTTGAGGCGGGCGAAGCGGCCCGGCTCCATGTTTGGGGCGAGCTCCGGTGACTCTTCCGCAACGGTCGGCGTTTCGAAGAGGACGGCAGCGCTTGAAGATTTATGGGGAGAACCTGCTTCTACCCGTGCTTGTACGAAAAGGATGATGATGGCGATCAGAACGATATTCTTCAGAGCCGATACGAGGGTAAACGACTTCCTGTTGCGCCATCGATCGATACGGCCTGCTGTAAATCCATCCCGGATACATGATGGTGCGTTTTTTCTGTACGTGCCCTGTTCCATGCTGATGATATATTTTCCCAATAAGCTGTTTTTCATTTCGATATATTCTTAAGAACCAGTGGCTACTAAATTAGGGGATGATGAGCTAAAAATCAAGGGAAACAGGGAGAAGAGGCGCTCATCGGTTTTCGTATGGTATCAGAGGAGCCTCCCCTGGGGCTCCGACCTCTCCTCTTCATCTTCTTCTGAAACTATCTCTCTAAGCTGCGGGAAAGCCTTGAGCAGGGCGGGGGGGACTTTGACCTTACCGCCGCCGATGAGACTTTTCAGCTGTAATGCGTTGCACGCCGCCTGGCCGCGGAAGTGGTTATTGGTTATCACGAAAGTCTGCTCAGCCTTTCCGGATATTTTGGCTATCTTATCCACCCAGGGGGCCAGTTCTTCCCTCGAATAAAGATAGTCGTATCGTTCGTCCCTGCCGGCTTCTTTTCTGAACCAATCTCTGTAGTTCTGGCCGTGGAGCCGAACGTAACCGGTTGTGGAGG
>CAYVLI010000311.1:0-3829 GCA_964452105.1 uncultured Nitrospinota bacterium | reverse complement strand
CGATGCGTAAACCTTCCTGTATATTGGTGCCCAGCGTTCCTTCCATCCAGGTGGTGAAGGGGAGTTCCTCGAACTGCAGCTCACGAGCGAAGGCGTAAAATCCCACAATGCGTAGTTTATCTCTCGGGAACTTTGAGCGGATGAGTTCGTTGAGGGCCATGGCCACCTTTTTAGCGGCGTAGAACCTGTTAAACCAGGCCATCGACCAGCTCATATCGAGCATCAGCACTGTGGAACTCTGCGTAATGTATTCGGTATGATAAACCTCGAAATCATCCGGTTTGAGGTCGATCCGCTCTCCAGGCGGAGTGTGGTTCATGGCGTTCAGCAGAGTTCGGCTGAGGTCCACCGAAAAAGGGTCTCCGTACTGGTAGCGGCGTGTCTCTTCAGACCTTACGCCTCCCACTCCCCGTTTACTCACTTCATGTTTGCCGAACTTGCTTTTATCGATAGCGGTAAAAATATCTCTCAGCGCCTTTTCGCCTATCTTGCGCATGCCACGGGGTGTTAGCTCCATCTTATCGCCCTGGCGGCGCGCGAAGCCCGCTTCTTCCAGCATGGTCTTGAAGTTTTTGAGTCGCTGGAAGTCGTTGCGCGCTTCCTCTCCCAGCAGCTCTTCCAGAAGCTCTTCATCGACCTGGTCCAGATCGCCTCCCCACCTGGTCTGCTTGAGGCTCTGCTCTAACCGCTCCAGGGCGTTCATCTTCTCCATCAGCTTGCGAGCATCTTCCAGGGTGAGGGGTTCGTTCCCCTGAAACTGACTGCGGTCCAGAAATTTTTTCAATTCTGAGAGGTCATGCAGTTGTTTTCCGAGTTGCTCCAGTTGCTGACCTTCCTCTTCTCCGGGAAGCCCCGATTCTCCAAGCTTCCTCAGCGCTTCCTCCAGAGCGTGCTGCAATTCGTCCAGGCTTCTCGTTCCCTCTGAGGTGTCGCCCTGCAGCCTCTCCATCAACTCTTCCAGGCCCTGGCGATCACCCTGACTGGTTAGCTGATCCAGCGGTCGTGATTGCTCTTTGGGAGCCGTCTCTCCTGCCGCGCTTTTTTCGGTCAATTTCTGCCGTAGTTGTTCCAGCAGGTCCTTGATTTTCTGTATCTGGTCTTTGTTGAAGCGATCGACCTCCTGTCCCGCCTCTTCCCTGGCCGGTTGTCCGGAGTATTTCTCCATTAACTCCTTCTTCATATTTTGAATCTGCTTGATGAGGTCTTCGATGCCGGGAATCCTTTGTCCGTCGGATAGGGTGAAGCCGCGCTGCATGAGGGCGTTAAGCGCCCAGTTAAAGTCACCTGTCTGAATGAAATAATCGGCCAGGCTATCCAACAACTCCTGCTCATCCAGATCGTAGACTTGCTGGGTGCCGTCCCACTTGCTGTAGATGAACTGCTTCATATTAACCCCTATATTCTACTCGGCCTTCTTTAACTTCCTTGTTTAGCCTCTCATTCAGGTGCAAACCTTCCAGGATAAACTCCACTCCTGAGGCGACCATGGCGGCGCTTCCAAAGCACTCCAAAGCTACCACACCGTCCATTATCTCAGTGTACTCGCTCACGATGCCTGCATATTCAGCGCATGGCTTTATTTCAGAGACCTCGATTGATTGGCCGCTATTGAAACGGGCAACGAAGTCGTTGAAATCATCCAGCTTGAGGTACTGATTAAATACTCTTCTCACCGCCTTGTGTATGAGATTATCGATTACCTTGTTTTCTCTTCCTTCTTCTACGCTTTCCAACTCGATTTTACCTATAGTAGAAGAGGTGATATAGGGCAGGTCGCTTATCCGCGGCACAACTTCGGTTTCCTCCAGTTTTATACACCGCCTGAGCGCACTGCTGATGAGAGTCTCATAGTTATTGATGCTCATGCGTACGCTGACTCCCGAGCGCTGGTTTACATCCGGGCTGCGGCGGGCGGCGTTGGTCAACTCGGCGACTATCTCTTTCATAAACATGGGTACCTTGATAACAAACCCTTCATCTGCAAAGCGCCTGCGCTCCTGCTCCATTATTTGTATTTCATCATTGACGTCCCTGGGATAATGGGTGCGTATCTCGGCCCCGTACCTATCCTTGAGCGGCGTAATGATGCGGCCTCTGTTGGTGTAATCCTCGGGGTTTGCGGTGGCGACCACGAAGACATCCAGAGGCAGGCGCACCTTGAACCCGCGTATCTGAATGTCGCGCTCTTCCATTATATTGAACAGCCCGACCTGTATCTTCTCCGAGAGGTCCGGCAGCTCATTCAAGGAGAAGATGCCCCTATTCGCACGGGGGACAAGGCCGAAGTGTATGGTCAGCTCATCCGAGAGATATCGACCTTCGGCTACCTTGATGGGGTCAACCTCGCCTATGAGATCGGCAGTGGTGACATCCGGTGTGGCCAACTTCTCACCATATCGTTCTTCTCTGGGTATCCAATCGATCTCCAGATCATCCTCCAGCTCCCTGAGCAGCTCGCGACAGCTCTTGCACACAGGTTTATAGGGGCTGTCGTTTATTTCACAGCCTGCCACTCTGGGAACTTTCTCATCCAGTAAATTGATCATGCTTCGGATAATCCTCGTCTTTGCCTGCCCTCTTTCTCCCAGCAATATTATGTCCTGTCCCGAAAGGATGGCATTCTCTATCTGGGGGATTACCGTGTCATCGAAACCGATGATGCCCGGGAACAATACTTCTCTCTTGCGAATTTTGGCTATCAGGTTTTTTCGCATCTCTTCCTTGACGGCGAGCACCTTGTAGCTGGAGGCTTTCAGCTCTCCCAACGTTCTCATCTTTTCCAGGTTTTTCAATTTAGGTTCCCTTCATGGTTGTTGCCTTGTGATAAGCAAAAGAATATCGCTAAATTTCATATTGTCTATTAATGTAAGCCGATGTTACTCAAAAAAGCGCGTAATCGTCAAGGCAATAATCCTTCGCCTCACTGTGAGTGCTTAGTCTTTTCCGAGCGGGCCAGCCGAAGCATTTCCTCCTCTTCTTTCTCCAGAGTTATACCTCTGAGATAAGGGATAGAGCCGATGTCAGCGCCTGCCACTTCGCAGTGAAGCTTCACCATAACCTCCCGCGATATCGACTCAGGCAGGCCGCTGCAAAGCATCTGGTATCCCTGGAGTACCGTAATCTCGCCTTTCTTGATACACCCCATAACGTCATGAGTCTCCACCAGGCGTCTTATGACAGCCTTTTCCACCTCGTTGTAGCCCATACATTCAAGGTGAAATTCGGCCATGGGGCCTGAGAGTTCGGCATGGTAGGGATCGAAAGGCTCGATTTTTTTACCCAGGTCATGAAACAGGATGGCACAGCGCGCTATCTCGTCGCATAATACGCCGCCATCCAGAGAAATACCTTTCAACTCCTCGATAGTACCGGAAACGTCGGAACCCTGAAGCGCGATGAAAGAATGTTGGAGTGGATCCAATCCCAGATGCCCGAAGTTCTGCGGCATTCCGCTCATATTTCTCATCTCTATGGGGAGGTGCGCTATCAGGGTTTCCAGATTTTTACCCGTGAAGGGGTTCCCCTGACGTAAAATGCCCCTTAGCTCAGAATAATGGTCCGCCCACAGGCTGGCTTTATACCTCTTAATGGCGGACAAGGCGGAAACCTGGAAATCATTCAAATTTTCTATAAAAAAAGCCTCTCCTCCCATGGAGAGATCGTATCCTGCCAGCTCCTTCTCTTCCTGCGGAAGAAGCATCAAAGAATCACCGGCCTCGATGCAGCAACCGTCCGTGAGCGGAGAATTGGTCCCGTCCATCCGCAGCATGGGGCCGACGGCGTAAAATTTCTCTGCTTCCTGGTGAATACCGAAATCCAGTCGGTAACC
>CAYVLI010000310.1:2183-3864 GCA_964452105.1 uncultured Nitrospinota bacterium | reverse complement strand
GCTTCGCATAGACATGGGCTACGCACGAGATAAAGATGACAGGACCGGACGCTCTCAGACGTGGATACAATAGCCGATGACTGCCTGCGGCAACGCCGCTCTCAACGACGATGCCAGAATCCCGACGAAAGTTTTGATGGACAGAAAAATACTGGTCATACTGGCCGTGGGCCTGTTTTTGCGCCTGTACTGTTTCTCAGGGCTCATCGGAAGCGATGACCTGATTTACAACAAGGCCGCCTACAGTTTCATGGCCGGTGAAGACTTCGCCCTGGGAAATCCGGGTCAGAACAGGATGGGCCTGATACTGCCGGTGGCGGCTATGTTCCGGCTCTGGGGCGTAAATGAAGTAAGCTCCTCGCTCTATATTCTCATATCATCAGTCCTGCTTATTCTCCTCACCTACCGTATAGCAGGCTACTTCTTCGGGAAAGAAGCCGGATATATCGCGGCCTTGCTGCAGGCCGTTTACCCCATGGACGTCCTCAACTCCACTGTGCTTTACCCTGACATACCGACGGCCCTCTTCGTTGGTCTGGGGATATACCTCTTCTACAGAGGCGCCCATGACAGGGGAGAACGCTATCTACTGGCATCCGGCCTGATGGTGGGCATAGCTTACACGGTGAAGATGACAGGCCTCTTTTCAGTCCCGCTCATCATGGGCTACGCCATATACACGATGGTTAAGGAGAAGCAGATAAGGTGGAGTTATTCCTGGACTCTGCTGGGGTTCATGGCGGTCTTTGTAGCCGAACTAATCTTTTTCCATGTGACCAAAGGAGACATGCTCTACCGCTTTCACAGCCTCTCGGTACACAACCAGGGGCCCTGGTCGGGCCTGTCCCTCTACCTGAAGAGAGGTTATACGGCCAGGCTGCTTTACCAGTACCCCATGGTCATGCTCTTTTATCTCCCCCACTTCGGGCTCTTCTACTGGTTCACCTTCGCGGCCGCTGGATACCTGTTGGTGGTTAAGGAGAGAAGGGCTTGCTTCCCCATGGTCTGGTGGCTTGTTCTTTTTCTTATCCTCAACTTCGGCTCTACCAGCCTCTCCAGGTACATACCTCTTCCCCCCGTCTCGCGATATTCCTTCATCCTGCTGCTCCCGGCAAACATAGTTCTTGCATGCGCTCTGGTAAAGCTGACCGCAGGAGCGGATTTTCGAAGATGGGCCCGTGCCATAGGCTATTCGGCCCTGATGGCGCTCATCCTGAGTTCCATCTATATCGTGGTAAAGGAGCGCGGGAGAGGATCGTACACGGAGCGGGCCATCAGCGCCTATTTCAACGGTAAACCGGATAAACCGATATACACGGATTCGAGAACCACGGCGGTCCTCGAATATTATTTTGGCTACCGTAACCTCGACCTGCTCAGGAATTTCGAGCGCGTGCACCTGGAGTCGGTAAGGGCCTCGTACGTGGTGGTAAACCTGCCCAGACTCAGGTTCCTGAACAAGTATTACGGGAAGCTTTTCGACCCCATCCTCTTCAAACCCCCGCCCACCTGGAAACGGGTTGCCATTTTCAGTCCTGACCGGGGGCCTTACGGCAAACCTTATCTCACGCGCAGAGGCGCGGTCATTTATTCGATAGATGAAAATGAATAACTCAAACTCTTCGCAGCGATTGCACCCTTTTCTTCAATGGGTATTGATATCTGCCGCCCTCGTGGGAGT
>CAYVLI010000310.1:0-2083 GCA_964452105.1 uncultured Nitrospinota bacterium | reverse complement strand
ATGCTCTTCATGGGTGGGATGCTTATTTCCTCCGACATAACCGCCAAGCTCATGCACTTCTCCGCATACCTTTTCACCTGTGTGGCTCTGTTCGGCTTCATCTCGAGATACTACGGTCGTCGCCAGGGCTACCTGGGGGCGCTTCTGTTCTCTTCCATACCGGTGGTGGTAAACGTCGCCGGCTGGGCTTACGTGGACCTTGCCCTCACCTTTTTTGCGATAACCTCTTTCACAGCTCTGGACGCATGGGCCAGCAGGGATAGCTCATCACAGGGAAGCGGAGGAAGCGGATTTCTGTGGGTTGCGGCCCTCATGGCAGGATTCGCCATGGGAACAAAATACAACGGGCTAATTCTCTTTCTTATGCTCCTCATGGCCACGCTCTACCTGGCACAGTTCAAGGGAAGGAGTACCGCCTGGTGCCTGGCTTCCACTGCCCTCTTCGCGGCAATTTCCCTGTTCGCGGCTTCTCCATGGTTGCTCAGAAACCTGGCAATCACCGGCAACTCCATCTATCCTCTATTCACAGGCTTGCTGGGCGGAAAGGAATGGCAGCCGGAAAGATTGAAAATTCCAGGCCTCATGATTCGCAGAATGCTTCACGGGCAGTCCTGGTTCGACGACCTTGTAACGCCCTTCAAGGTCTCCATATTTTACTCCTGGAACGATTTCAACGTCGACGGCCCACTGGGCCCCATCTTTCTTTTAACTCTACCCCTGCTGATTCTCATCAGACGCAAACCCAGAGCTGTATCTGTGGCAGGAGGAATAGCGCTGGTCTATTATGTTTTCGCACTCATGGCCAGCGGCATACGGCTCCGCTACCTGATCCCGGTGTATCCTTTTTTAGTGGTACTGTCTGTGCACGGGCTCCATGGGTTGATCGAAAAAGGGAGAAAATGGGGCGGCCCTGCAGCGGCCATTCTGGTGGCAATCATACTGGCATTCAATTTCTATCTGATAGTTCCCCTCTATTCGGCTTCTTCACCCGAAGAGTTCATATCCGGCCGCCTGGACAGAAGCTCATACTTGCGCATCAAGATACGCGATTACAGCGCTTATGAATTCATAAACAAGATGCTGCCCACCAACGCAAAAATAATGTTCCTCTATACCGGCAACGACGGCTATTATCTGGACAGGGAATATTTTTACGACAGTTACTACCTGGGCTATACTATAAGAAGCATCCTCAAGCATGCAGCGAATGGCGGGCAGGTGGCCCATCAGTTGAAGAAGATGGGCATAACTCACCTGTTCATAGATTGGTACTTCCTTCACCTGAATTTCCAGAACAGCGTGACGCCGGAGCAGATGGCTGTCTTTCTCGATTTCGCCAACGACTATCTTCACCCCATGTACGTCACCGGAGATGAAGTCGTTTACGCATTGAAAGGGATAGGGGATTGAAAATCTGCATGTTGACAACCAGCTTCCCGCGCTTCAGGGGGGACAGCGCCGGTATCTTCGTTTACCATCTGGCCGAAGCGCTGAGCAAGGCGGGACAGGATGTTAAGGTGGTAGCGCCCTGGGATACAGGGTCGGCGGAATATGAAGTCATGGAGGAGATCGAGATATACCGCTTCAGATATTCGCCGCGGTGCGAGCTTAGCATCGCTTACGGCGGGGGAGGCATCCCTGAGAAGATAAAAACAGAACCGGGGATACTATCCACCCTGCCCCTTTTTACACTGTCGTTCATGGCCAAGGCGGCGCAAGTCGCCGCCCGCTGCCATGTGATTAATGCTCACTGGCTCTATTCGGGGCTGGTGGCAGGCATCCTGAGCAAGTCTCTGAGAGTGCCCTCGGTGCTCACCCTGAGAGGTACGGACATGAAGCTGATCGACAGACATAAGATGCTGCGCCCTGCGGCCAGGCTGTCCTTCGGCTGCGCGGACAGGGTTACCGCGGTAAGTTCATCCCTAAAGGATACGGCCGTGTTGATGGGCCTCAGAGAAGATAAAGTGGAGACCATCCCCAACGGCGTCGATTTCTCGCTATTTTCACCCATGCCTTCAGCCAGAGCTGCAGAGCAACTCGGGCTGCCCCGGGACAAACGCATCGTCCTGTTCGTGGGGAACTT
>CAYVLI010000309.1:0-3873 GCA_964452105.1 uncultured Nitrospinota bacterium | reverse complement strand
GCCGTCAGGGAATTGCCTCGCGGAGTGATATCCGTCGCCGCCACAATCATTTTCCTGTTGATATCGTCTGCCCTGTTTATTCTGGCTGCGAGCAGGCTCAACGGGCTTGCCCTGAAGCTGGCGCCGTTCGCCCTGGCTTATGTTCTTTTATATTCCTATACCAAGAGGTTCACCTGGGCTTGCCACCTGTTTCTGGGGGCAGCCATCGGAATCGCTCCCGTAGCTGGGTGGATAGGTGTAACGGGCGAATGGTCGCCGGTGGGATTGGTGCTGTGGGTCTTGGTGGCGCTGTGGGTAGCCGGGTTCGACATAATTTACGGTTGTCTGGATTACGATTTCGATGTAGACCACGGCGTGCACTCGGTGCCGGTCAAGGTGGGTCTGGAAAGAGCGTTGCGTCTGGCCAAGGCGCTGCACGTGTTTGCCATAATATTGATGATAGCCGTTTTCTTTCTGGCGCCGCTTCACTACGTTTACCTCATGGGGGTCGCCGTCATAGGTTGTGTTTTCGCATATCAACATTCGCTGGTCAAGCCGAACGACCTCTCGCAGGCCGGGCGCGCTTCGCTGGATCTGAACGGCATAGTCAGTTTAAGCTATTTCGGGATCACCCTTTTATCGGTATTGCTGGTGAAGTGGGGAGTGGGAGCGTAGGGGGGGTTACTCATAACAATTGAGGCCGACCCATTTTGGATCGGCCTCTGTCATCAGTCTGTTATGTTTGAGTGCTTGTGTGAACATGAGAAGGAATTACCGGGTATGGTAATTCAAGGGAGCAAGCCGCATTTTAGCCTGGCGCTTCCAGCGTAAATTCCCTGAAGTCAAACCAGTGACCGTCTCCTTTGATGCTGCCCAGTTCCGCTCGCAACAATTTTTCGTGGTTTTCTTCTTCCATGGTAAGATTCATGTAAAGAGTTTTAATTGCCGGGTCTTCGCTTTTTTCCGCCTGTTGGGTGTAAAATTTCTGGGCTTCGACTTCGTTGTCAATGGCCATCTCGATGATGGCGCACTCATCCTCGGGGATTTCGGTCCAGCGTTTGGCTTCTCCCTCTATGGGAACTTCTACGGAAAATACGCGCTCCATGTTTTCCGCATTAATGGCCCCCTTTTTCAGAGACTCCATTACCGCTTCGCTGAGCTTCTTGTGAAGCTTCTGGACGTGTGAGTGTTCGTCTCTGGCCAGGTTAATATACATGTCCTTGCCTTGAATGGAATCTGTCCGCATGGCACATTGAAGATATGTTTCAACTCCCTCCTTCTCGAAAAGGACGGATAGCTTAAGCGCATTCAACAACTCCCACTCCATGTTGTCCTCCATTGCTTCAGATGGTGATAAATTCAGTCCCGAAATTAGATACAAAACACCTCTTAAACCTCACGAAACACCATGAGATTAGAGCACAGGTTCAACGATAAATCAAGAAATCAAGCGGCTTCGAGGAGCAGATTGCTGCTCATCAAGTCTCTCCTGGCCCCGTCCGCGTCTTCGCCTTCTATCAGCAGGATTATCTCCCTGGAGTAGCCGCCTTTTTCCAGAGGAGCGGTCACCGCACTCACTATGTTCGCCCCGTGAGTTGTAATTATCTCAAGAGCCATAGCCAGGTTGTCGGCTTCGCCGTCGAGCTTTAACTCGAGAGTGGTGGCCTTTTCCGTTTTCTCGAAAAGCTCGGCGAAGAACTCAAGAACCTCCTTGATGGTTATCAGCCCCGCCAACTCCCCGTTCTCTATTACAGGCAGACCTTTTATCTTCTGGTCGTGGAGAAGCTTGGCGGCTTCTTCAACCGTGGCGTCCGGGGAGATGGAAATCAACATGCGGGTCATGAAATCGCATACGTTAACTTTTTTGAGGAGATATTCCAGGTCGAAGTCGTGAAGTTCATGGGTGGATGACGGACTCGCTTTTCTGACATCCCTGTCTGTTACCACGCCGATGACCTTTTTACCGTCCATAACGGGGAGCGTCAGCACCCCTTTTCGGTGAAGGTAATCGACGGCCTCAACCAGGTTGGCTTCTCCGCAGATGGTTGCCGGGTCCTTTTGCATATAATCTTTTACGTACATTTTTCAACCCTCCTTGAAGGGGATTACAACCAGTTAAAGGCAGCAAACTTTATCCACACATCCTCTTTGTTTCTCGTAAATTTTATAATACTACTATTATGGTTGCATTTAATACTTAATATATATCTTGTTTTATTCTTTTCAACGGTGCTTTAATTTATTTCCTCTAACAATAATATGTTTCCTCTGTTTGACTTTCGCAACGGCTTGTGAGTCAAATGGAGATTCCGCTCCTGAGCTATCCTGAGTCGAGAGGACTTATTCATGTTTTATTTTTATAGGCTTAGATATGATTGCTTGGATTGCCGGCTGTAGCTTTAATGGGTTTTGAGTGAATTAAGATCAAGCGGTTGCGAGTTCCGTGTATCCGCCTTGAAACCTGCAATAATCGGTTGTATGATAGTTCTTAGGAAATAATGCCTCGGTCATATTCATAAAGTTGGAGTAAGGGTTTGAAATTTACCAGGAAAAGTGAATGTGCCATGCTGGGGATAATCTATCTGATACAACAAGAGGATGGTATCGTCTCTTATGTGGGCGAGATTGCCAGGTCGTTGGATATACCTCAGAAACTTTTAGCCCAGGTATTTTATCGAATGGCCAGGAAGGGTATTCTGAATTCATATCGCGGCAGGGGGGGAGGATTCTCTCTGGCCCTGCCCGCAAATGAGATCAGCATGAGGGACGTTATAGAGGCCGTACATGGGGAGCAGCCTCTAATATATCACTGTTCAGCTGAAAAGAGCATGTGCGACTCCTTCACAAAGTGTTCGGTGCAGGAGGTTCTTCGCAATTTGCAGGAGCGCACGATGGAAACCCTGGAGAGCATAAAGCTGGAGGAACTGGCCCGGGGAATGGTTTTCCGCTAAATTTTTTTTGGGGCGATATATTACTAATATGGTCATGTTATAATGAGTTTTATATATTTAATTACAGATGAAGGGCGGGAACCCGTAAAGCGTTGCTTGAAGTCTTATGAGGAAAGGGCTCCGCGCTCGCTGATATTAAAACATGTGATACTTAAATCTGGAGAAAAATCATGGACATGGAGCTAAATGAAGAGCAGTTGATGCTCAGAGATATGGTGAGGAGATTCGCTGCAAATGAAGTGGCCCCGGGGGCCGGGATGAGGGACGAGACAGGAGAATATCCCTGGGAGCTTATGAAGAAGCTGGCTGAGTTGAATCTAATGGGTGTCATAATACCCGAGGAGTACGGCGGGGCGGGTCTCGATTACGTGAGCTATGCCATAGTAATAGAAGAGTTGAGCAGGCATGATGCCGCACTGGGCATGACCGTGGCAGCGCATAATTCGCTTTCCACCTATCATATATACAGGTTCGGCGACGAGGAACTGAGGAACAGATATGTTGTTCCTCTGGCCAGAGGTGAGGCTATGGGCGCCTGGGCGCTGACGGAGCCTTCATCAGGCAGCGATGCAGCAGGAATGGAGACCAGCGCGGAGCTGCGCGACGGCCGGTGGGTCATCAACGGGCGCAAAGCTTTCACCACCAACGGCTCGGTAGCGGGCATTTACGTGATAATGGCTGTAACGGGCAGGGCCAGGGGGAAGGATGGAATATCCGCATTTGTGCTGGAGGAAGGTACGTCCGGCCTGGGAATAGGGAGAAAGGAGAATAAGTTAGGGGTCAGGTCCAGCGACACGGCAGGGCTCGTGCTCGAGGATGTGAAGGTACCAGAGGGAAACCTCGTGGGTGCGATAAACAGAGGGTTTCAGGATTGCCTGGATGTACTGGATGGCGGCCGCATAGGGATCGCCGCCATGGCTCTGGGGTTGGCAAGGGGCGCCCT
>CAYVLI010000308.1:2014-3877 GCA_964452105.1 uncultured Nitrospinota bacterium | reverse complement strand
ATGCGCGCAGGTATCTCGCCGTCCGACCGGTAGCGTATGTTCTCTGATTTCAGGAGCGCGAAGTAATCCATCAGGCGCTGATGCTCTATGCCTTTCTCCTTGCGCTCGTCCACCTGGTAGCAGCGGCCGATCCTCCCTACGAGCTGCGGCGGGAAGCCGAGCTTGTGGTAATTCCGCACCAGGACTATCATAGATTTAGTCCAGGGATGCTTGGCTTTCACGTCTGCGCCTCGCAGCAGGTTGAAGTCGTCTCCCAATGTCCAGCCGTACATTTCCTCCGGGCGGGAGTTTATCTCATCGGTGTAGAGATCGAAAGGTTCGACGTTTGTGAATCCTGCATCCTCGAAGCCTATCTCCAGCGCCTTTTCGCGCAACCTTTCTTTCAACCCCATCCCTTCTCCTCGTCTGTAATGGAATTCAACCTTTGCTTTAAAAAGCACACAACGATATTGCCTTCAAGAGCATATTAATTAAATACTTTAAGGGCATTTCTTCGCTGGCTCTCCGAATCCGTCCTCTTTGCGAACGAATATAGACTACCACAGCGGATATGACGGGGCAAGTCTGACGTGGGATACGATTCTAATCTTCCTCTATCTCCAGCCTCAGGCGGCCTTTTTCCATGAGACATTTTCGGCCTTCCACGGGCTGGAATACGAGTATGTCACCAGGTTTTACTTCCATTTTATCCAGTATGCTTTGGGGTAGAAGCACTCCTCCGTTCTCGTTGACCCTGGCCGTATATATTTCCTCCTGCGCCAGTTGGGAAAGGAACTCTTCGATGGACCCAAGAGGCTCCGACGGATCATACCTTCGCCATCTTTCGAGCAACTCAATTCCTGCCTGCCTGCTCGCAGGCGTCTCGTATCTGGAGTAGGGCAGGGCCTCCTCTTCACTGTTCAATCGGCGGTATAGGCCTCTGTCAACGCGATAGAGAATTTTTCTATTCACTGCGCCGGGTGCGCCCCCCGGTGCATTTACGGTTATGCCTTGAATGATGGGGCTCATGGAATCCTCTTCTTTCTTTTTAGAAACATCCTGAAGAAGTACGTTGTTTACATAGTCGTAAATCTCTCGTCTCGTGAAATACTCCTTACCCGATTCGGTCATTTCCCTGGTGGCTATATCCACAAGTCGCCACAGGGGTAATCTCGCATACAGTGTCTTTTCAACCATTTAGCTCACCTCGCATTAGAAAAGATATAATCGTATATACTTGATATATACTATATACCATTAATATGTAATTGCAAGTATAATTATATTATTATCTTATATATCAGTATAATAAAGTTATTTAAGTAGAATTAAATTAGATATTTAGTTTTAAATAGATAATATATAAAAACATTATGGTTTGTTAAAGGAATATGTGCCTGCGGCGAGCTTGAAATTCAATAAAGGGGTAATACGCTGCGATGGGAACGTATCGGGAGCATTAGTTTAAGCCATGAGCAGATTCGGGGTATCGAAGCTCCAGGGGGGGTTGGGTTTGAGCAATTAAGAACATAGCTTTTCTTTGATTGAAGGATGAGGATGTAGAGCGGTGGTTTAGAAGGTCGTGAATTGGCTGAGCGGCGGGAGGGGGATAAACAAAGTACGATTTTCTCTGAATCAGGCATTATAATGAGCTTTGAAAAAGTTTGCTCTCTGTCATTCGGCTTGACCGGGGAATACAGGTAGGAGCAAGTCACTGAAAAAACTGGATTCCCGCTTTCGCGGGAATGACACCAGACGCTAAACGTGAAAACTAAACGGTATCATACAGAGCTTTTTCAGCATTCACTATAATGGGTGCTTAAGAAATATTATTCCTGTATTCCTGCACCATGGCAGCTATTTCTTTCATGGGATTTTTTAAGG
>CAYVLI010000308.1:0-1914 GCA_964452105.1 uncultured Nitrospinota bacterium | reverse complement strand
TTATTCCTGTATTCCTGCACCATGGCAGCTATTTCTTTCATGGGATTTTTTAAGGCTTCGGCGTTTATCTCTACTTCCTTGAGGTCGATGATTTCCAGCAATCGGTCGCATCCATTTAGTTTATCCCAGCAGAAGGAGACGATATCCATTCCTTCTCTGGACATTTTTTCTGCAAGATAATCTATAGCCTCGGGGGTAAAGTTCAGCTTTATCCCGGTATTATTCTGGAATTGGGCGATAAATATTTCCAGCGGTTTGTGAAGCAAGGCAAGTCGCAAAGCCCTTTTCGGGTCTTCCACCGTTTCATCGGTGATCGTTAGCTGATGCAGGTTCTTGCCGGGCATCTCATATTTGAAGTCCGAAAGTGCGTTCTCACAGACCGTCATGAGGCCTCGAGCGCCTGTTTTTTCTTTTATAGCCAGATTGGCGATTCGCTTAAGGGCTTCGTCTGTGAATTCGAGTTTCACATCGATGAAAGAGAAGTCGCGGATATGTTGTCGGGTAATCGCGCATTGGGAGTGTTTGAGAATGAGGTAGAGGTCTTCTCCTGTGAGATCCTCCAGGAACACTCTGACGGGCAGGCGTCCCACCAACTCTTCTATCAGGCCATACTCCACGAAATCTTCGGTGGTGGCGTGGGGGAGGTAGTCGTTCCTTTCTCTTTCAGAGAAGACCTCTCCCTTGAATCCCACCCGCTGCTGATGCACCCGTTTCTTTATGATGTCTTCCAGGCCGGGAAATGCGCCTCCGACGATGAACAGCATATTTCGTGTGCTTATGGCGGGGGGTTTGTTCCCGCCAAGGTGCATCATACCTTGCATCATCGAGAGAGGGTCGCTGGTGCTGACCAGGTCCACTTCCGTCTCTTCCATGGGCTTGAGGAGCTCGGTCTGGACTCCTGTACCGGTTATGTCACGGCCTATGATACTTTTATCGGTAGCGATTTTATCGATCTCGTCTATGAAGATCATCCCGCATTCCGCGAGTTTTATGTTTCCGTCGGCCTCGCGCACCAGGTCCCGCACCAGGTTTTCCACGTCTTCGCCCACGTAGCCGGTTTTGCTCAATTTAGTTGCGTCGCCCTTGACCAGGGGTACTCCCAGGATTTTAGCCAGCCGCTTGAGGAGGAGGGTCTTACCCACGCCGGTATTGCCCACCATTATTATGTTGTTCTTCTGGTATTCTTCGTGTGGTTTGCCGGTTTTCAGTTCCTTTTCCACATGCTTGTAGTGATAATAGGCTGCGTTGGCAAGATATTTCTTGGCGGCTTCCTGCTTTATGACATACTTGTCCAGTTCAGCCTTTATCTCCTTGGGGGTGAAGTTGAAGTTTATCTCCACCTTCTGGTCTGCTGGTTTCTGGTGCACTCCCATTTTGCCCAGCGGCATTTCCTGGCCTGTGACCATTTTAGCGCTGATGCCCCTGACGCCATACTTGTCCTGAAGCCTCTTAACGAAATCCTGAATCTCGTCCTGTATCTCTTCCTGGATGGTTTTATCTCTGTCTTCAGCCATGCTCATCAGTTCTCTGGATTTTATAGTGTTCGGAGCACACCGGAAGTATCGCCGATTTTTACCCATTCATAAAGAATGATAGTGCTGCGTCTCACGAACAATATTAAATAATTTCTATGGCTGCCCCAACCCTGAGTCCTCTGCTTCATTTTGAGGACGTATTTTTGAGACAACATGACAGCGAGTTTTTCAATATTTAATATATACGATATGGAGCCTGCGGAACAAGAGTTTAAATATTAAGGTAACGAGACAGAAGCCGCCTCGTGTGAGACCAACGAACTATTTTGATACTCAGATGAGTTCGAGCTTCATTCGTCGAGGTGAAGGTAAGTATTCTCCTTGATGGAGGAAAGGACGACGTTGGTGAGCGTTCTGGCCACGCCGGGTATCGACCGTA
>CAYVLI010000307.1:1716-3887 GCA_964452105.1 uncultured Nitrospinota bacterium | reverse complement strand
GGTCCTGGTCCCAACTGGTGGCCACGACCGCATCGAGGAAGTCGAAATCCCCCCTTAAGAGTGATTCAAGCACGTGGTTACAGTAGAGGCAGGTCTGCGGCGGACGGTAAAGCTCCGCCTGAGGGGTGCTGGTGCTCTGCGTGCCCATAACCCGCCAGGGCAGCATACCTGCGGCGTGGATGATCTCCACCGGTACGTACGAACACAGCACGCCTACTGTCCTCCTGTCTTCCTTCTTCCATCTGACAGGAAATTCACCCCGGTTGGGTTCACTGCAGAGATTCAACAGGCCTTGCAACTGCTCCTCCATTACCACACTCCCTTTGAGTTTTATTCATATCGTCTGCTTGAGCTTTGAGCATCCTCGAATCATCCGTCACCGAACGGTTCCCCACTCTCAAGACCGGCGAACCTTTGAGAAACAATTCCTGTTCATAACACCACAATGCATATTTTATAGTATTGAGAGGCATTATTTCATTTTTTTTCTCTCGATATGATGATGAAATGGGAACTCGAGCAAAGGATTGCAAAAATTTGCTCTCGTCGTGTATTATCATGATACAAAAATATTAAAGATATTCTTCGCCGCGCTCCGGTTGAAAAACCATGGCTGAGTATCTGCCGCGCCGAGCGAGCTTAAACATCTAAATAATCATTATTGAGAGGAAGAGACCGATGGCCGAAAATAAGCGGGAAAAATATGTGGTCAGGTACATCCTGGAGAAGAGAGCCGAGGAGCTGGGAGACAAAGTTTTCACATACTGGGGCGATAAAAAGATTACCTACAGCCGGATGAACGAAATCGCTAACCGCATGGGTAACGGGTTCTCGGAGCTGGGCCTCGGGAAAGGAGATACAGCCCTCATCTTCATGCCCAACTGCCTGGAGTATATCTACACATGGTTCGGTATGAACAAGGTAGGCGTCATAGAAGCCCCCATCAACTATGCCTACAAAGGGAACATGCTGAAATACATCATCAACTACACCGAATCGGAAATCCTCGTCCTCCACCAGAGCCTGCTGGACAGGGTTCACTTCATACAGGATGAGCTGGAGCACCTGAAAAAGATAGTGCTTCTGGCCGATGACAACTTCAAGATACCACCAGACTTCAGGTTCGAGGTTATCCCCTTCGGCAAGCTCATGGCTTCCTCCCCAGAGCCTCCGCCAGACCCCGGCGTTCAGCACTACGATGTCATGGCCATCATCTACACCTCCGGCACCACCGGGCCGTCCAAGGGGGTCATGGTGCCCTACGCCCAGGTTTACGCCAGCCTGGAGCCGTCTTTCAGAAGCTATGACTCTGAGGATACCTTCTACAACCCATTTCCCCTGTTCCACGCCTCGGGACAATACTTCTTCTACAGCATGATGGTCGTGGGCGGCAGCCTGGTGGGCCGGGAAGTCTTCAGCATCTCATCCTTCTGGGAGGACATAGACAGATACAACTGCACCTGCACGCTGCTCCTCAGCTCAATGGTGCCCTTCGTTTACAACCAGCCCTGGAGCGAAGAGGACTCACAGCGCCCGCTGAAAAAAGTCATTCTCGTCCCCCTCATCGACGAAGTAGAGGATTTCAAGGAGCGCTTCGGAGTGCAGGCGAGCACCGGCTTCAACATGACGGAGATAAGCTCCCCCATCTGCAGCGACGGCTTCAACCTGGTGAACAACAGGTCCTGTGGCAGGGTGCGCCCCGGCGCACAGGTGCGAATAGTCGACGAACACGATGAAGAAGTGCCCCCGGGCCAGATAGGCGAACTGATAGTACGAACGGATGAACCCTGGACCATGAACGTCGGCTACTGGAAGATGCCGGAGAAGACGGCGGAAGCCTGGCGCAACGGCTGGTTCCACACCGGCGACGGCTTCTACCGCGACGAAGACGACAACTACTACTTCGTGGACAGGCTCAAGGACGCTATGCGGAGGCGGGGAGAGAACATCTCCTCCTTCGAGGTCGAATCGGAGATAAACAGCCACCCTGCCGTCGTGGAGAGCGCCGCCATCGCCGTCCCGTCCGAATATTCGGAGGACGAGATAAAGGCGGTGATAGTCCTCCACAAAGGTCAGAAGCTGTCCCCGGAGGAGTTGATAAAGTTTCTGGAGCCGCGCATGCCCTACTTCATGGTGCCCCGCTTCATCGAGTTCGTGGACGAGCTTCCCAA
>CAYVLI010000307.1:0-1616 GCA_964452105.1 uncultured Nitrospinota bacterium | reverse complement strand
GATGGACTCGAAGTAGAGTTAGAACATGGCATAAGATTTAAGGAAGCAAACGTGACAAATAATCATCCTATCTTAACGGGGAAAATAGTACTTGCGCACTTCAAAGAATCTTTGGATTATTATAATCGTCTTGAAGTTGCTGAGTTAGAGAGTGATTTACTCAAAGCGGTAGCCGCCAAGGATTTGACTGCGGTCGATGCTTTATATAGAAAATTTACCAAGGCGAAACTCGCCCTTAGCCAGGCAGAATCAGATCGGCTGACATGACTGTCGTAAAGACCGAAACAGGAGGCAAGGTCAGGAACAGTTCTCTCTTTTCCTTTTATTTGCCTGCATATTTCAGTGCTGTCAGTTCTCTGCGTTTACACCCTTGCTGTTCAAAGAACTGAAGCCGGAACCGGACAAGTATTATCATTCCCGGGAAAGCATGCCCTCGTGAAAATAGAGAGGGAATCCAGAGTCACCAAACCACTACGGGTCAATATCTGTATCACTATACCAACAGAGATTGTCATTCCCGTGAAAGCGGGAATCCAGAGAGGGTTAAGTGCAATTCTCCAGACCATTTCACCCCCTCTTTTCCCCTTAGACGATATACCATCGTAACGAGTACCATTTCAGTTTCGTTTAATTATATTGGCTTAGATAATGTTCTGGATTTCCGCTTTCGCGGGAATGACAGTGTGAGAAAGATGGAATGACAGCGGGGCAAAGGAAACCCGGTGTGGCTGTCGGGTGCGGGGACCCGACAGCACAGGTTTTTGTGCCCGCTGCACCCTTGCCGGCGTGGATTTACGGCTCACGGTACCGATTCGGTCGAAAAATGACGCCCTCGATTTTCTCCCCTTTTTTGCAAGCAATATTTGGTCTGTAACCTTCTGAGTATAAAAACAAATCCCGCCTGAACCCCTGTATTCCCGAATCTATTCTATAGAGGGTTATTCCATGGGAAGCACAGATGGATACAGATGAGCGCAGATAGTCGAATCGTAAATCGGTGTCTATCTGCGTTCATCTGCGGATGATTTTTTCGGCCCGCCTTAAACCATAGGATCGTAAGGGAACAGCTTGCCTGAGGTCACCAGCGGGAAGAAGACGTCGGCCATGGCCCCCGGTATGACTTCGGCCACGGTCTGAGGCGTCCATCCTTCGTCGCGGTGTATGGTGCGCACCGGCCGTGGCAGCGAGTAGAGCATTATCTCCTTGGCCCTGACGCCGAATACCTGCCCTGTTATATTGCCCGCCTGTTCGCTGGCGAGGTAGGTAACCATCGGCGCGATATGGCCCGGGTCCATTCTCTTGATTTTCTCCAGCCGCTTCTTGTCCTCCTCCGTCCGCTCGGGGATGGTTCCGATCATGCGGGTCCAGGCGGACGGGGCTATGGCGTTGAAGGTCACCCCGTAGCGCTGCATATCGAGGGCGCAGTTACGTGTGAAGCCTACAATGCCAAGCTTGGCCGCCCCGTAGTTCGACTGGCCGAAGTTCCCCAACAGGCCGGAGGTGGAGGTGAAGTTGATGACCCTTCCATATTTTTGCTGCTTCATGTAGTTGGACGCCGCGCGGGTGCAGTTGAAAGTTCCCTTGAGGTGCACGGCCATGACGCCGTCCCACTCCTC
>CAYVLI010000306.1:1845-3890 GCA_964452105.1 uncultured Nitrospinota bacterium | reverse complement strand
CTCCGCCGAGAGGTTCTATCTTTATCACCTCAGCGCCCAGATCCCCCAGCATGGCAGTGGCAGAGGGTCCCTGCTGCCAGATGGTCCAATCGAGCGCCCTGATCCCCTGTAGCGGCAAACTCATCGCCAGTCACTCCTTAAAATTATAATCACCATTCCTGTTGAGAACGGCCCGTCGTTCAAGCAATAGCAACCTCAGCAAGTCAATGAACCTTTAATATATCAGGAGCGAGGTGTCAAGATAAAGTTATCCAGGAGTTGTCCCAAAAATTCTGACTCAAACAATATCATCTGAGTTGTAGGTAGTAGTTTATGTTTTAGGGCTTTGGACTCTTTTCCGGCGTGGGTTAAGATGGCCTTGATGCCGTCTGCGGTGGTCGCGCTCCAGGTCGGATATGCCCATAGCTGCACTGAAATCGTGCCAGTAGCGGTCTGACTGGAGCATCCCCGGGCAAAACAACTTTCCGTCAGCGCATTTGTAATGGTTCCATAACGAATCCCCGGCCTCGCTGCGATAGACCTTCGGAAGGCACTGCCCCAGGGACAGACCGGCCTGCACATTCAGACCTTGCAGATGAATCATGCTTCCCAGATGCGATATGTCCACCATCTGGCCGATTCCATGGCGCTCCCTGGCGATGACGGCAGCCATGATGCCATAGGCGAGCATGATGGCCCCCATCTGGTCGGCGACTCCACCATGAGAATATGGAACTACGGGTATCCCTGTGAGTTGGTAAATACTGTAAGTTAATAGCAGTCGCTTATCCAACTCAAATTCTAAAATGGAGATACCCGTATGGGAGCTGCGTGTGGCCATGAGCCTGAGCCGTCTGCGACAGAGCCAGAGCAACCGCGTAGAAGCAAGAGATTTGCTCCAGCTCGTCTACAACTGGTTCACCGAAGGGTTCGACGCCGCCGACCTGAAAGATGCCAAAGCCCTATTGGAGAAATTAGCTTGAAGAGCGTATTTATTTATGCCTTCAATTTAGGCTCATTGTCTACATCTGTATATAACAATTCTGTACTTATGAAAAGCCTAAGAAATTAATCCGGAAAACTTATCTATATCAGAGCTATGGGGGGACAAGCCTCTTTAACTCATTGATAGTGAGCACTTCTGAAAAAGTCCCTTGTGCATATCGCCTACAACTTGCCCCCCATACCGCCCAGCCAAAAGGGGTTTATGGGCAAGCTCACAGCTATTTATTTTCACATTCCGCCCTTTGCCATTCCCATACTCATGGGCATACCGACCATGACCTGCTTCCTGATCTGGGCAAATTTCTGGATAATTGCCGAAGGGCTGGTTACCTCGGCGTGGAATCCTGATCCACCGATTTGGTCAAGGCTTTCAACCGCTCCTCCGTACGCCAGAGGTAAATATTCGACTAATCCCACGTTTCGGAATTCCTGCATCCGTTGAAACAGGGCGCTTTCACCGGACCTCCCTTGGTAGCGATTCTCTCTGATACCCTGGTTATCTTCCCCATCGCTGAGAGCGATGAGAAATGTTTTCGGAGCCTGATTATTCTGAATGTTGCGTTGAATATCATTGAGAGCCTTATCCACGCACTGATAGAGCGATGTGGATCCACCAGCCTCGAGTTGATTCACGCTTGTAATGAGAAATGATTTCATCATCGAATTGTAGGGTTTTCGCAGAGAGCCCATCAAGCGTTCCGGGTTACTCTCGAAACTCCGCAACCCTACCCGTATATTTGGGCTGGGAGGAATATTCTGCAAGAAAGACAGGAGAGCAGCTTTGGCTTGTTCAATGGGCCGACCACACATGGAGCCAGAGACATCCACCAGGAAATAGACCACCCTCACCGAATCATTGACCTGGACCTTTTCAAGCTCAACCGGGGGCATGGCAGCCATCTCCGTCATCTCATCCTCGGGCATCTCTCCCATAGCCATTTTCCCCATCTCTTCCATGCCCATCATAGCATTAGCCATTTCTCCACACAGCATAGACTCGGCTGTAGGCACAAATGTCCCGGTCATAAAAGGGCCGTCAAGGTTGTTCATGTCCCTGGACA
>CAYVLI010000306.1:0-1745 GCA_964452105.1 uncultured Nitrospinota bacterium | reverse complement strand
GGCACAAATGTCCCGGTCATAAAAGGGCCGTCAAGGTTGTTCATGTCCCTGGACATCTGGCATTGAAAGACGATTTGCCTGCCCTCGCGGAGTCGGAACTCCTGTCCCAAGAGATGGATTTTAATGTTGTCCTTAATCTCATAAACAACCCCATGGGGGCTGTTGTTCCAGTAGAGACCGGTGTCCTCGATGAGCCCTTGTTCGAGGAGTTGATTTAGAACCGTTCGAAATTGAAGGTCTATTTCCGACCAGTCCTGCAATCTCATAGATTCTGTTTTCAGGTCGCGCTCTAAATCATCCAACGTGCAGGGAGAGCCGTCGGCTTTGGTGAACTGCCCGGCTTTATAATCTTCAATGGCTTTTGCCGAGGTGAAGAGAAACGGGTCGCCGGTGTCGTGGGCTGAAATATCCGTCGGTTCTTCGAGGGTTTTCCAATCAGTAATCCGCCAGTCCTCTCCCAAGCGGTCCAGCAGTTTTTGCCAACTTGGTCCCTCGGTTGCGTGCAGGATTCCCTCGATCTTCTGAAGGGCGGCTTTTTCCTGGGAACTGATAGTAAACAGTACGCCAAAGATGCCGCCCGAAGCACGGGCCACGGTTTCGGCCAGCGCAACAGCGTCTTCGGCAGTTCCCTCAACCCCCTCCGGGATGGCGGCTAAAATCAGGGAGAGGAGATGGAGCCCTTCTTCAAAAAATGTCGGAGAGGGGCGTTGGGAGAGCCACTGGCGAAGCAGGCTGGCTTCCTCCTCCCGAACAAGTCCGCATTGGGTGGCGATTTCCATGGTGTTTCTCGATTCTTCTTCGGTAATCTCGCCATCTGACCAGGCAACATAGATTGACGGCAATAGCATCAAAACCCGGAAGTTCTCTCGGTTCAAGCCCAGACTGGTAATCTTTGACTCCAGATCTTCATATTCTGGAATCTGCGATGGTTGAAAAGATTTCACGATAGGTTTCCCTCCTTTGGGCGAGCATGATGGTTACGCTATGCAGTTAAGTCGGAAGCACGGGTGCTTCCCCAAACTATCTTGTTATGAGAAGTCCCCCCGGCACGCTGATTCGCAAGCGCCGCAAGCCTCACACCGATTTACGACCTGAGCTGATCTAATCCCCCATAGGTTTCATCCCCCGCCCCATCATGGCGTTGCCCATCATCCCACACACCTGTCTCATCTTCTGGGATTGGAGGTCTTCGATCAAAACCGGAGCGTCAAGGTTAGCCATATCGCGCGTCATTGGGCAGGCCCAGACAATCTCCTGGCCTTTTCTGAAAGGGTAGCGTTTGCCCCCAATTCGGATTCCCCCATCCTCTATCGCTCGATAGGCGGGAGGGTGGGGACTGATGCTCCAGAAAGAGGCTAACCTGCGAACAACTTTTCTCGCTTCCAGAAGCCTTATCTGCCTCAGATATTCTATATCCTCCGGCTGCCATGGCTTCCCGCGCATGACTTCGTAGCGGATATCATTCTCCAATTTTTCCAGCGTTCCTTCCTGTTCATACCGAGCACGTGCTACAGGGTCCGTCATCAACCAAACATCATTCAGGTCGATCTCCTCGGTGGTGAGCTTCAGCGATTTTGTAACTCCCGGGCAAACTAACTCTTGCGCAATCAGAAGCCATAAGGAAAAGATTTCGTCATAGGTTTGCGCAGTCCACAACAGGTTTTCCTCGCTTATTCCGCCGCCCGTACCCCCATCCCCGACAAAAAGCAGCACGAAGCTCGTTTTGGATTTAAGCTGCGCAAGAA
>CAYVLI010000305.1:0-3899 GCA_964452105.1 uncultured Nitrospinota bacterium | reverse complement strand
AGAGGATAAATCCCAAAATCCGCCTTATGCAATTCTGCCGGCATACTTTCATAAGGCATGAAGCCCTTAAAAACAACTTGCTTATCCAGCACCTTATCCCTGACCATCTGCTTTAAATGGTCAACATAACTACCCCTACCTATAATGATAAACTGGATAGCGCATTTATAATTATCTGGCAGCAGAGAAATTGCCTCCACCACCCGATCCAACCCCCGGTTAGGGGAAATAGTCCCATGGTAGATGAGTCTCAGCATCCCACTGTCTCTACTGCGCTCATTTGTATCAGCAGGCCTGAATAAGTTGGTATTAACTCCTGATTGCCATAAGACAAAGTCTTTAAAACAAATACCGAACTCTTTTTCCACTGCGTCCTTCAAAGGCTGAGTAATAAATGAGTAGCTTCTGGCAAAACATGACAGATGACTGACTGGAAACTTCCAGCACAACCACCTCTCGATTCGCCGCTTAAAAGAATTAACTTCTACCGGGACTGTCCTGAAATCCATGTGTAAGTTCTTTATCCCTAATAATCTCAGGAAGGGGGCAATCACAAAGCTCTCGGGACCCATAATGACGATATCATCGCGTCCTCTACGCTTCACCATCCACAGGAGCATCCTGGCAAGCAGAACGTAACGAAACAGAAACGGCACGTCAAGGGATCGCAAACATACCACGTTTATCTTCTGGTCAGCTTCCTGGTAGATTTCTTTCCCAAACCCAGTAACCAGAGTAACATCGAAGCCTCGATCACACAGGCCATTAACCATTTCCAGCCACGGTCCTTTATTTGGCTTCAGATCAAATCTATCCGGCTCCAGCCAAAAGACCTTTCTGGTTTCACAAGTTGTTCGCATTTTTCTTAGCTCCACAAAGGGAAATCATGAAATAGTTTTTGACATTCCCACAAGCAATATACCTAAAAATAATGATTTTCAGGGATGCTATGGGGTGTCCGTTCCTGACTTATCCAGAGTTATCAGAAGTATCGGCAGTCCACGCTGATTTTTCAGCACTATCGCTAAAAACACTGACCTTAATCAGCTATCTATGAGAAAACAGTGGCCACGATGCTCCGTTTGGAGAATACTCCCATAAGTGGAGGCCCCGCGATACATTTACTTCCACACGAAGGGTCGGTTCACATCTCCGGCAACGGCATCAAAAGCTACCAGGCTATCCTCATCAAGCTCCTGCCGCCATCTTTCATCCAGGCGTATTCCCATGCCAATCTGATCATAATAGGCTTTATCAAAATACCCTTCCATTTCCTTGCGGTGATCTATCAAGTCATGTCGTTCATCTGGCACCACCGGAAACATTTCACGGTACTTTCTGATTAGTGATTTGGTGCCGGCATTGCCCGCCACCAGATGATGGTCGTGTACCCAGTACCTTAACATCGCTTTTTCATATCGGATATCGAGAAATTCACAGAGCGATCCCGTAACTGCTTCTGGTCGAGAGGCAAGATCCTCATACTTTACTTTCATCCTTCGCGATGGTTCAAATTGTTCATAGAAGCCATTCATCGCGTTGACTTGCTGAACCCAGGTTTTGGTAATAGACCGGATGCCTCTCTCAGGAAATTTCCTCAGATAGGAATTGGCAACCGCACGCCCATCCCGCGTGATAAATATCAAGTATGGTGTAATTCCACTCATTGCATGACGGTGCTGGAGCTGTGTCCTGAACCAATAGGGCTGCTTGCTGGAGTCGACCAGGATATCCTTACTACTCCATTTAAGTAATAAATGATAAGGGGAATAAAACAATCTCGCCCCTTTACCCACCGCCCTATGGAACATGCTCTTCCGGGAATAAAAAAGCTGCAACAAGGGCCATGATGCCTTTCCATTCCAGAAACCACATCTATCTTGGCAAACGTTGCAGATTCTCGGATAGGCATGACTGCTATTATCCATATGCCGTGATATTGCATGTAATTCCCCCAGAGAAAATGCCCCAGAGTGGCTACCGATGATGAGGTCCAACAGGGTTGACCCGCAATGGCCGGTGCCTATGACGCAAACAAGTTTCTTCACGATGACATCCCTTTTTCAGTCAAGCTTCCACAAGTAATCTTTGCCATTGCTTAGAAATACTTTCCCATGAAAAATCCCGTATGCGCTCCTCCTTACGATTCATCTGGATGCGGCCATTTTGATAATCCAGGAATATTCTCTCTAGTGGGGAGGCCCAATCACCCTCAGAGGGAATCACATATCCCGTTCCTGTCTCTCTGACCACCAGCGCTACTGCTGAATCTTCAGGAACGATCGCCAAAATTGGCTTATTTAATTTGAAATATAGAGGAAGTTTCTGAGGCAAAACAACTTTGCAATTCTCAAGATCAGCAAGTAGCACTAACAGAAAATCGCATGCGGCTATTGCCTTGAGGCTATCCTTATGGGGAACTCTTTTATGCAGGATCAGCCATGGCTCTTTATTACTACGCCTTGCCTTTTTTCCCTCTGCAGTCACATCACCATAAATATGAAACTCCAGATTCGGCACGCTCTCTCTAACTAAGCGAAGAATATCTATAAGTTTTTCCCCAGGAACCCTTGGTGGCTTGAATAGATTTCCCAAAATTCCCACTTTGATCGCTTCTCCCTCTACATGGGTCGTTTTATTCTTTTTCAGTATTCCCCTAGTGTCGAAATCTTCTGGCGAGAAATGATGGTTAATTGCAACAACTCTTTGTGGAAAAGCCCCAAATTTATCAATTAATATTTTTCTAGCATAGTCATTAGTTGTTACACTGACATCAGCTGTGACGAGTATTCTCCTTTCTGTATCCAGCAGTTTTTTTCTGTAAATGGGAGGGATCCGATAATAATAGTTCTCATCGTAACTCCATAGATCCTGCCAATCGACAATCCATTTGAGTGAAGGGAACTTTTTCTTTAAATCTAATCCCGCGAGGGCGATAGCATGATGCGGCACGCATGTTATCAGCAGCACGCGCTTCCCAGCCCGAATGTCAGCATCAATAAAACGCCCCAGGCGATTTACCGCCCTGCGCACATAAAGAATATCTGTGGACGGAAAAAATAAATATCGATCAAGAATCTTTTTGATACCATTCAGCCGCAAAATCCTTAGTATTCCTGTAGGATTTGGATAGGGTTTTATGGAAATACAACCGGATTTTCTGCAATCCTTTCCCGAACTAATAAGCGTGCCCTCACCACATTGTCGGGCTAATGACAAGAGTTGCCTCACCCGGCTATTGATGCAAGATACCTCCTGACTCACGATTAGGTAGGTGGCTATATCGCCGCCGCTATCTCTACTAAATTTTTCCATGAATTATCAGATGAATATCAAGAAAGCACAAGCAAATCATAATGAGAAAGATGCAAAAAAGCCTCGCTGGGCTACCTTGACAGTTTTGCCACGCTAATACATATTACGCGTAATCTGTAACTGAGCGCTATATTAAATAAGCATACAATGAATATGTTGTATTGTATGAGGGCTGATATGATGAGTCCAGCCCCATGACCTTACATTTTTCGGCAAGTATTGAAGAAAATTGAATAAATTATGAGGCCAATCATCATAAGAACTCCCAAAAAATCCGATGCACAAGACTCAACAAAATCCAATGGCAAAAATATCCAGCAAGAAGGATCAATCAATAGGCGGTCTCATAGCACGACGCTGGATGCGCGCATGGATGCGCCTTTCAGGCCGGTCTCTAGTGGGCCGCATCGCCACACGGTTAGCGGCCCTAACTACCCCGCCCCACTATCTCCGTGAGCAACTCGCGAAGATCTCAAAAAAGGGCTATATCTCGGCTGATGCTACGATCTATCATGGTGCACTAGAGCTGGGCAACCATGTATTCATCGACGACCGTTGCTTAATCTATCAAAATAAAATGGGCG
>CAYVLI010000304.1:0-3899 GCA_964452105.1 uncultured Nitrospinota bacterium | reverse complement strand
CTTGATGCAGGGCTGGAGGTGCTCACCGGCTATCCAGGTTCGCCGGCAACCACAGTATTTGAAAACGTAATGGAACGGCGGGGAACCAGGAAAATTTACGCCGAGTGGTCTTCAAATGAAAAGGTGGCCTTCGAAGTGGCCACCGGAGCATCCATTGCAGGCGCTCGCTCCATGGTGTGCATAAAAAGCGTGGGGATGAACGTAGCCCTGGACCCCCTCACAAACTTCAATCTGACGGGATGCAACGGCGGCTTCGTGATCCTGCTGGGGGACGACCCCGGTGGATGGGGTTCCCAAAACGAGCAGGACGGCCGCCTCCTCGCAGCTTTCGCCGAAATACCCATCCTGGAGCCTTCATATCCGCAGGAAGGCTATGAGATGGCCCCGTATGCTTTCGAGCTATCCGAGGAGTTCGGAATTCCGGTAATGATACGCATCACCAGGAAATACGCTTCCTCGGAAGGGCTCATAGAACGTCGTCAGACCGTCACCGTTAAAAGGAAAGAATACTTCCGCCCCGGCGAGGGCTGGATATCGGTTCCACAATATATTACGACGCTCCATGGCAAACTGCGGGATAAGAACATCGCCATAGCCGAACGGTTCGAAGACGCTCCCTTTAACCATGCTTCTATCGAGGGGAGCTTCGGGCTTGTCTGCAGCGGCCATGCCTTCGCAAAAGCAAGCCGGCTTCTCGATTCGTGTTCTCACGGCCCGGTGAGTATTCTGAAATTAGGCACCACAAACCCCTTCCCTCAGAATACGATAAAAAAATTCATCTCCAGTGTGCCCCAGGTTCTCGTATGCGAGGATAATCACCCCTTCATAGAAAAAGGGGTCAGAGAGTTAGCCAACAGGCTGGGCATATCGACCGAAATCTACGGGCGCTCGACGAGCCACTTCTCCTGGGCGGGAGAGCTATCTGAGGCAGATATCCATGAAGCGCTTTCTCAATTCATAGAGATAGCCCCGCTGAAGGAGGACTCCAAATCCGGTAAATGGGAGTACGGCACGCTCAAAGCTTTCCCTCCAGGATGCCCCAACATCAACATCTTCGACGCTCTAAGAGACGCCATCCACGAGCTCGATATGCAAGAGCCCATCATCGTAGGCGACTCCGGCTGCGGCGTGCGGGCCATGAACCCTCCGTACAATGCCCTCGATGTCAAGCTGTGCATGGGTTCGAGCGTGGGCATAGCGTGGGGGCTGATAAAAGGCGGAATTAACAGGAGGGCGGTGGCCCTGGTGGGAGATTCCTCCTTCTTCCACACCAGCATAAGCTCCATCCTCAGCGCGATTCATCATGGCGCCGAGGTAATGATCGTCATCCTCTACAATCATGCAACGGCTACCACGGGGAGACAGCCTCACCCGGGCTCGAAAGAAACCGCATCCGGAGCGAGCGGCCATGGGGTATCCATGGAAGACATTCTAAGGGCGGGCGGTGCAGGCCAGGTCAAGAGAGTAAGCACGGATAAGAGCGTCGAGTTGAAGGAAGCATTCAAAGAGGGCCTGTCCAGGAAGGAACTGGCCGTGATCATCGCAGATGGCCCCTGCCCACTGTTGATGGAAAGATAGAAAGAGACTTGCGGCGACCCCGGTCGCGGGGAGGCGGGCTCAGCGTCAGCAACGCCGCATAGCCCGACGAAAAGAGTGAATAGGAAATCCCATGAAAATAAAACTGTTGGCCGATATCCACGGCGAGGTGGACGCGTTGCGGGAGGTAATCGAACCTGGCGATACCGCAGTGCTGCTCGGCGACCTGCTCAACTGGGTGGACTTTAATTCCCTGGAAGGCATGCTTTCGGAGGTTCTTGAAAAACAGGAGATAGCCCAACTTCTGGGGGAGATAGAACAGGGCAACATAAAAAAGGCTAAAATCATGGCGGCGGCCTTCCTTAAAAACGTGGGCGTCCATCACGAAAAGCTGAGAGGCATAGCCCGAAGCGCTTATGAAGAACTCTTCTCCGCCATCCCCTGCCGCGCATACGTCATTTACGGGAACACAGACTACCCGGATATTCTGAAGGAATGCCTGCCTTCAAACATCGAACTGATAGAGACGGGGTGCATGGAAATAGGCGGCGCCAGGTTCGGCTTCGTTTCGGGCGTGCCTCCGTACAGGTGGGGAGTGGGTCTGCCTGGAGAGATAGATGCGGAGACATATCGTAAGCGTATCGATAATTTAGAGCCGGTGGATATCCTGTGTACCCATTTCCCCCCGGCTTACCCTGAGCTCACCTTCGATGTGAAGGCTAAAAGGAGCGAAGAAGGAAGCAGCGCCCTAACCGAGTATATAGAAAAAGTGAAGCCGGATTACGCTTTCTTCGGCCACGTGCATCAGCCCCGGGAAAAGAGTAAACAGGTGGGGCGCAGCAAGCTTATAAACACAGGCTACTTCAGGAAAGAGAAAAAGGCTTTCGTGCTGGAGTTGTGAGGGCCACTGTCAATAACCCTATTTAACAATTGACAAAATAGGTATTACATACTTTAATAAAGCCTCTGGCCCAATCATAGCTCTCTACCATGTATGGAGGAAGCTGAAATGCCCACAGGCACGGTAATGATAGCGCGCTCTGACAACTGCACGGGCTGTATCATGTGCCAGCTTGCCTGCTCGTTCGTAAAGACCTCTGAATTCAGCCCGGCAAAATCCTTTATAGACGTGGATAGAGTCGGAAAATCTGAAACCTACAAAGTGAGCTTCAAGGAAGACTGCGACGCATGCGGAGTGTGTGAGCAGTACTGCTACTACGACGTAATAGGTAAAGCATAATCGTCGGGTAAAACTTCCATAATAATATACGGAGATTGCACAAATATGAGCCGTAAAGCCTTAATGCTCTTTCTGCCGGCCGCTGTCCTCTTCCTCTTTTCTCTACAGGGATGCTTCAGCAACATACCCGTGAATCGATATTCCGTGAAGCAAGAAAAGCCTATAGTCTCGATGAAGTCGGTTCAGGCTGAACCTGCGAAAAAAGCCGCCAGTAAGATAGCAGGCAAAACCGAAAGCAGCGAAAAAAGAGTCGAGGGTAAGAACGCTCCACAGGCGGGAAAAACCGACAACATCCTGTTAGAAAAACTCTACAGGAAAACCGAGGACCTGAGCAGAAAAATAGATGCCCAGGAACGCCGCATCATGAAACTCGAGGACGAGATAAAGACAAACAAGTAGCGTTGGAGGGTCCATAGCTGAGAACGACTTGAACCATCTCCTTTTCTTCGGGTTCCACACGGCAGACTATTCTCACATTCAATCCAAATTTTGCAGTAATATTCAAAGTAGCCTCATTATCTTTTCGTGTAGGGGCATGCCGCGCCGCACCCCTACCGTATCAAAAAGTTTTGGGAGGGTGTCTGAGGGAACACTTTTTGAAAAGGGTCCCCTCGGAAAACCTGTTTCCTAATGACGAATCCAGGTTTAACAACTCCATCAGGGTCAGACCCTGTCCCATGAACCACCACCATATATCGACCGGCGCCCACCCCATCGAGCGCGGCAAAAATTCTCCCCGCGGCAGCTACTTCAATACTTCATACGCCGAAGCGAAAAACCATCTATTCAAAGCGGCTGAAGACACTTCCACCGGCTACCACGCCGATGCGCCTGCCCCCTCCGAGAAAGACCTGTACGAAATATGGATCACCCGGCAGATAAGACAGCAAAGCCTCAAAACCACTAAAGGAAGTGAAATCAGATTGATAGCGCCGGGCTGGTGGAACCCTGGCCCCGGCCCCGATTTCACCCGCGCCGAGATAATGCTCGATGGAGTAAACAGGGTTACGGGCGACGTCGAAATCCACCTCCGCTCTTCTGACTGGGAATCCCACGGCCACCACACCGATTCCGCTTACAACAACGTCATCCTGCACGTGGTCCTCCTGCCGGACAGGAAAGG
>CAYVLI010000303.1:0-3903 GCA_964452105.1 uncultured Nitrospinota bacterium | reverse complement strand
GTTCTCGCTGCGAGCAGCTCCCTTGCCTTTATGGTCGGGCGTATAACCCTCTCCGGCTTTTGTGCTCCCGAACCAGGCCTTCGATATATCCTCACGAAATGCCTTATCCAGCATATTCAGGCCTTTCAGGTGGTCGCAGCCGCGGCTGGCCACCGCGAAGTTGATGGCCCATACGGGAAAGGACCTGATCTCCTCGTGGAAGGTAGCGCCGCCCTTGCCATGGATGACGTACTGTTGAACCGGAACATCCTTCTCTTCCATTATGGCCTGCGCAGCTTTCAACAGCCCTCCGCCGAGCATCCTTCCCAACTGATTATTCTGCAAGGCGACGGCTTCGATGGTCTTCTCCACCGCCTCTACATTTCCCCATTCGAAACGAAGCGGTTCACCGCACCAGCGCTTCGTATCCTCTTCGTCGATGATGCCCCGTTCCCAGAGCTCCATGAGAAAGGGAACCGCGCCGCCGATCTCTCCCAGGTCCATACCGTAATCGTTGCAGGTATGGTGGAAATGGGTGATGGCGGCGTAATCGGGTATGTCGCATCCCATTCCGAAAGTGGCCACAGTGAAGTACTCCGGCCCTTCTCCGGCCATCCCTTTATAGCGGGCGGCCAGCGGCGACTCATCTCCCTTGACCTCGCAAATCTGACAGCAGCCCATGGTGCATCCGGTGGAGCATGAGAAGTCGTGCGTTTTCATGTTATCTGCGAACCAGCGGGCCAGCATCGTCTTGATCTTCTCCGGAGGCACCCGGGAAAACTGATTGTTTCTGTATGCGTTGCCGCCTATCCTGTCGTAAAACCCCACCACCCCCAGCGTGCCGTTTTTCCTGAAGCCCCAGTGGGTGGGGTCGGACTTCAACCGGCGGTAAATCTCATCGACGGCCGCCAGAAAGCCTTTCGGGTCGTAAACTGGGATGCCTCTACTTCCCCGCGCGGCTATGGCCTTCAGGTTCTTCGATCCGAACACGCACCCTGCGCCGGTGCGTCCCGCGGAACGCTCCTCCGTCACGGTAACGGATGCGTAAGAGACCAGGTTCTCTCCCGCCTGCCCGATGCAGGCTGCGGAGACATCGCCGTCTCCGAGCTCGCTGCGGATTCCCTGCGTGGCTTCCCTCACACCTTTTCCCCAATGAGAGGAGGCGTCTCTTATCTCCACTTTTTCGTCATCTATCCATATGTACACCGGCTTCTCCGCACGGCCGGTTACAACAATGTGGTCGTAGCCTGCGCAGCGCATTGCAGAGCCGAAGGTGCCACCTGCAACGCTGTCCCCGAACATATTGCAGGCCGGCCCTTTGAAGGTGAACTTCATCTTGCTGCCCAGGCCGGTGGCAGTCCCTCCCATCGGCCCCAAACCGGCTATCAGCACATTGTCGGGGCTGGTAGGGTCGATGTGGGGATCCACCTCGGTAAAATGCTGCCATAACAGCCAATCGTTTATTCCTTCGCCGCCCACGAATTTGCGGATGACCTGTGAAGGGATGGATTCTGTGCTAATCTTTCCTGTGCTTAAATCGACCCTGAGTATCTCGCCGTAACCGTACATTACCAAATCCCCGCTACTGTATGAGGCCTACAGGTAAAAACAGACGCACTCACTAAATAACTCTCATTAATTAATCAGGATTTGCCCACCTAAAACTGGCCCGATAGCTGTGCGTACCGCTTGGTGTATGTTACAAGGTGCGGCTCAACGTATTGCAGTGCCTTGGCTCCTTCGGGGTTGGCCATGAGCGGGCTGCTATTGGCCGGCCGCTCGGAACAATACTTGACGCAGGTGGGGTCGCCGCCGCACAGGTCGCATTTGAGTATATCTCCGTCAGGGGAGACCTGAATAGCCCCGAAGGGACAGGCCACCACGCAAGCCCTGCAGCCGGTGCATAAGGACTCATTAAGCACCACTGCGCCCGTTTTAACGTCACGCTTCAGGGCGTCTTCAGGACAGGCCTTCTGACACCTCGGTTCCTTGCAGTGATAGCATATTATGGGAATATAGTTGCCTTTGGCAGGATTCCTGGTGACCCTGATGCGCGCCCTGTAGGGATTGAAGGTTCCCGTCTTGGTAAGCGAACAGACCAGCTCACACTGCTTGCACCCTATACAAAGACGGTGGTCAACGGTAAAAATCTTCTTTGCTCCCATGTTCCCCCGCTCCTATGCTATCCGTACAGTTTGAATTGACCTACCGGTTCAGGTCAAAGATTTTAACATCTCCCGGCAAAAATGTAAAAATCTGTTTGTCCTCATTCCTCTATGAGCACCACCCTGGCCGGAGCGCCTTCTGCCTCCGGCACCTTCAGGGGGAGCGCCACCAGACGATAATCACCCGGGGGCGCTTCCGACAGATTTATGCCCTCGAGCAGGACGACGCCCTCGCGCAACAGGATCCGGTGCGCCGATGAATCTTCGCTTCCGTACTGCTGAACAGAAAGGTAATCTATACCCACGAGCCGCACTCCCGATTCTACTATGTATTCGGCGGCATCACCGCTTATATATATAAATTCCTTCTGGAAACCTTCCTTACGCCAGAGGCCTGAATTGGCCGTCTTGAACAGAACCCGCTCTACACCCTTTAGATTCAACACCTCCAGATGGAACCTCTCAATCTTCTCTTCCACCTCCAGATGGAAAACCTTCACCGGCCCTATCATGACGTTTAAATCCAGTTCTCCAATATTGCTTCCGTCCCTGACAAAGTGAAGGGGAGCATCTACGTGGGTCCCCGTGTGAGCGCTCATGGTGAAGGAGGTGAGGTTGGCCGGCGCTCCCTCCTCCATGCTCATGTCCCTGCTTATCTTGAATGGATGGTTGCCGGGGTAGTGGTGCATACCTTCGCGCATGGGTACGGTGATATCGTAGATTTTCATGTTCCCCCTCCCGCTCTTGAGAAAAATCCTGCCGGTAGTTCGTTATTTTTCTCACATCCCGTCCCATCAATCAATGACAATTTCATCTGTTAGCAGTAAATAACCGATTCGTTTAAAAGGCAATAATATTTCTCAAGTTTATCGGTTACCTTTCGAAGAATATTATTGAATTATTTTTTCAGGGGGGTGTCGGAATGACTACTATAAATGGAATCAGCGTGAACGCTTTCAGCGCAAACTACCAGTACTATGGTCATATATCCAGGGCCTCGGCTGATGCCCGGTCAGGCGAGTCCCGGAGCCTGAGCTATTCAGAGAGCGTTCAAGTCCAGCGAGGTAAAATCGAAATTGATGGAGCGCTGAGTATCGTTTATGAGAAAGTAACTGTTTCAATCAACGCAGCCATGAAACAGGAACACTATTACGCCCCGCTCAAGCCCTATCGAGATTTCTCGCCGGAAGCCGTGTCCTCAAGGATAGCAGACTATGCGGCTGGCTTATATGACAACTACCGCAGCGGGAACCCCATTAAAGGAGATGAGAATAAACTCCATAAATTCATGAAGACCATCAAGGGGGCCTTCGAAAAGGGTTACCGGGAAGCCATGGATATCCTTAACGGACTCAATATGTCAGAGGACGTTAAGAAGGCAGCCGAGCGGACATACGATCTGTTTTTGGAAAAGCTGAACAGGTTCTACACCATGAAACTCTCAGAAATTAAAGGTGAGGTAAACTCAGAGCCCGCGTTAAGCAGCCTTATATCACACCCTACAGGGTAGAATACCAGACCATGGGCCCCGTGCAGCCGCAGGTATGGGAAGCGTAAACCTGACACACCATGATGGCAAATAGAGCAGGGGCGGCAAAATGCCGCTCCTGTTCGTTACTGTTGAGAGCGCAATTTCTACCTGTTTCTTATTTCCTCGAGTTTGCCCCTGAGTAGCTGCTGGGCGATCATGTTGCGCTGTATCTGGGGAGTGCCGGCGCCGAACGAGTAGCAGCGAGCGTCACGCCAGGCACGTTCGAGG
>CAYVLI010000302.1:0-3903 GCA_964452105.1 uncultured Nitrospinota bacterium | reverse complement strand
GATTCCCCCACGGGGTCCAGACCTGCGGTGGGCTCGTCCAGGATAAGTATTCCGGGACGCATGGCCAACACACCGGCTATGCAGACCCGCTTCTGCTGACCGAAGCTGAGGTGGTGTATGGGTTTATCGCGGCAGTGCAGCATGCCCACCATCTGGAGAGCCTCTTCGGCCCGGCTCACTGCTTCCGAGGAGCCGAGGCTCATGTTGAGCGGGCCGAATGCCACATCTTCTATCACCGTGGGGGCGAAGAGCTGATCATTGGGATTCTGGAAGACCAGTCCCACCCGCTGGTATAGCTCGCCCTGACGCATGGACTTCATGTTAATGTTATCTATGAGGACTTCCCCCTGCTGTGGATGGAGCAGGCCCACCAAAATCTTAAGCAGCGTGGTCTTGCCGCCGCCGTTAGAAGCCAGGAGACCTATGAATTCGCCCTTATTGACCTTGAAGTTTACCTCCTCCAGGGCCATTGTTCCATCATCATAACTGAAACTGACTTCTCTTGCTTCTACAGGAATCATTGCATCATCGCCTTATCATGACAGCAGTCGCTACCAGTGTGATTAAGATGGCTGAAAACAGAATCGATACGAAAAGGTCTTTTAAGGAAAATTCCCGTCTGAACAGATAGGGAAACTCTCCGTTGTATCCCCTGAGCTTCATGGCCTGAAAAGTCGATTCCGCCTGGTCGAAAGCCTTCAGAAGCACTGAGCCGGCCAGGATACCGAAGGAGTCCATTCCTCTGCGCCAGTTGGTGTATCCCAGCCGCATGCGCTGTGCGTCCTTGATGTTGGTCATATCTTCGATGAAGACGAATATATAGCGGTAGGTGAACATGGCCACCTCCACCCAGGCGGCGGGAAATCTTAAACTGCGCAAGCATGCAAAAATCCGGTTGGTGGGGGTGGTCATGCTCAGGAAGAGCAGCATGGACCCCGCTCCAAGCACCCTGGAAGCCAGCAGTGTCCCCCTCTCCAGACCCTCCCTGTAGCCTGTGAGATGCCACATGAAAACCTGTATTTCGAATATCTTCTGCTCGCCATAAAAGAAAATCTGTATGACCATCAGGATGAATGCCACCCAGAGCGGCGCGAGCATCCTGAAGGTAAGCAGGCCCAGAGGAATGGATACGGTGAGTAGCGCAAAGAGCGAAAAGAGGGTCATGGCCACGGGTATGAATACGCCGGGGGAGGTTATTATTAAAACGATTGCGGCGAGGGTGAAGATAAGCTTCACCCTCACGTCGATGCTGGAGAGGTAGTTTTCCCTGTGGGCGAAGATGTCCGAAAAGATTTCGCAGTAGTCCCTCAATTATTTCCCTCCCTGCCCGGTTCTTTCGCCGAACAGCTTTCGGTAGTAGTAACCCAGCGTAAATCCCCCCGCTATCCCCGCCACCATAAAGACGAAAAGCAGCAGGTCTCCTTTATCGGTGTTAATTAAAGGCTGCCAGGGTTCTCTTCCCGCTCTGGATGCGAATCGCTCCACCACGCTCTTATCCACACCGGACCATCTGGCGACGGGGTTGGAGGCCATAGCCGAGGTCAAAAAAAGAATCAGTCTTATCATACTCCGACCTCCTTTGTGGATGAACCGGTCAGGTCTTTTATTGCGCCGAGGGCCGAGAGGATATCCGGTCTCCTCTTGAGCAGGAATGAAATGGCCCCCACGGACATGAAACCCTCCAGCACCCCCAGAGGAATCTGTGTGGGAGAGAAGGCAAGAGCCAGGGCGATGAAGGAGCCGCCTATGGAAGCCGTGCCGTGCAGGGCCGTAGCCAGCTCCAGGGAGGTGGTGGCGTAGGTGGCCCAATCTCCCACCAGCCCGGCCGCGAAGGCGGCGACCAGAATGGGAAGTTTGAACCGGCGCATTATCAGGAAAACGCCATAAGCCGAGAAGGAACCGACCACGCCCATGGACATCACATCCGCGCCCCAGGTCGTGAGTCCTCCGTGGGCCATGAACAGCGCCTGCACCAGCAGGGCGATGGATGTTATCACTACGGTCATGAAGGGGCCTATGATTATGGCCGCGATGCCCGTTCCTGCGGGATGCGAGCAGGAGCCTGCCACGGGCACGGGGATGGGCATGGCTGATATGAGAAAGATAGCCGCACCCGTCATCCCCAGGAAAGCCTTATATGCCTGTGATTTATCGCTCTTCGCTTTCAGCTTGTAAATGCCCAGCAACACGAAGGGGATGGCCAACGCCAGCCACAGCGAGGCCCATCCCATGGGGAGGATACCCTCCGACAGGTGCATGGCAGCCGCTTCGCGCGGCTGGAAGAAGATGAAAAGCATCGCGAAACAGGAGGCTGTTATCAATCTATAGATGACTCTGCGATGTTTGTGCTGCATCACCCGTCTCTCCCCATTCTGACCAGGGCGTTCACTATGGCCGCAGCGACCGGGCTGCCGCCGCGGGGACCCACGTTGGTGATATAAGGATAGTCGAGCTTCGCCAGAGCCGCCTTGGATTCCGCCGCTCCCACGAAGCCGACAGGCACGCCCACTATCAGCGCCGGCGCCGCCTCACCATTCTCGACCATCTCGATGACCTTGAAGAGAGCGGTGGGTGCATTTCCTGTGGCCACCACGGCGCCGTTCATCTCCCCATTTAGTTTCTCCATGGCGGCTGCCGAGCGGGTAGTCGCTCCCGACAGGGCGGCCTCCCTGACATCCGGGTCGTGGACGCAGCACATGAGCCGTGAATCGTCGTTTATACTTATCCCTGCCATCACCATGTTGACGTCGACGATGATGTTGCAGCCTCCGGCCAGCGCCCGTATGCCCTCTTCGACCGCCCGGGGATGAAAAAGCATCGTACGGGCGAAATCGAAATCGGCCGTGGAATGTATCACCCTCCTCACCACGGGCATCTGCTCCGGAGCCATGCCCCTTCCGGAGAGCCGCCCTTCTATATATTCCATGCTGGTAGCCTCTATGCTGTCGGGGTGGGGCGATTTATTGAGACCCGAAGGCGAGAGAGCCCGCAATACGTTCTCTTCCACCACGTCCACCAGCCTGTGGTCCGCGCCAAGGGTATTGAGGAACTCTATCTGCAGTCCGGAGTGTCTGCTGCGGCAATCCTCCAGTAATTGCGGTATATCCGAGCTGGTATGATTCCCTCGAAAAAGGAAATAAGGTTGTGCAAGTATTCGGTTGCAGCCTTTTGATACAAGCCGTTCGATCACGGTGGGAACATCCGGCTGAACGAGGGAAAAGAAGGCTGCTTCCACCCTTTCCATGCCCAGCCTGCGCCGCAGCTCCCCTGCTACCTGGAAGAGCGTCTCGTTGGCTTCGCTCCGCTTGCTTCCGTGCCCTATGATGAGCACTCCGGTGTTATCAGTCATTTTGATTCTCCTCATCCTCTGAAGGGGAAACTATTGCAGGCATGGACATCACTTTCGGACCCTGTCTGCGGCCCATGCCGCACAATTTTTCACAAAGTTATCGGCCAGCGCCGGATTGGAACCAAAATGGAGATGAATGTAGCTGGCCAGTACATTTTTTAAGCTGTATCCTTCGAGCATACGCTGGGCGGCCTTTCTGCCCCTTACGTCGTAGGTGAGCCTGACCCCGCTCTGTTCGTTAATCTCCCCTTCCAGCATGGAATAGTGAAACTCGTGCCCTCTGAACACCGTACCCCTTTCTGCGAGCACGTTGGTCTGCCTCGCGGTGACCTCTACGTAGCGCAATGCGCTCAACTTTTCCAGCATGCGGGTGGAAGCGGGGACGACCCCCGCCATCGCATGGAGCTTCCCATCGATGGCGCGTATGTCGCGGCAGAGGTACATGAACCCACCGCATTCGGCGTAGATGGGACCTCCGGCTTCTGCAAAACCGGCTATAGCCGAACGCATATCCACGTTCGCTTCCAGCGCCCGGGCATACACCTCCGGGTATC
>CAYVLI010000301.1:0-3933 GCA_964452105.1 uncultured Nitrospinota bacterium | reverse complement strand
ATTACCGAATGTTGATAATGTCCATTCTGCTCTCGATTATTCTTTCAGTATCGCAGCCAGCTCCAGGTGGTTCAAATAGTTTTATAAGCAAAGGGCAAAACCTTAAGGAAGCCATTACCACTTCAGGTCTAATTTCGAGCCTCTCCATTTCGAAACGGCTTGGAACCCTCATCCGCCATGCGAAAAAGCTTCTGCCCGCCAAGCTCAGGGAAGGAAAAGATGGAGGGAAGTGGATGACTTCACCTCCCCCCGCATCGCAGGAAACAAGCCCTTCGCCGAGAGATTCCAAGCCTCAATCCAAAGCAGAACAACCCGATTCTTTCCTCCGGGCCACCCGGAACAATCCCTCTAAAAGCCATCTCGATAAACCCCAGAACAAGGAAATCCTGAAGTCTCTTTATGGATCGGAGACGGGAGAACAGGATGGAGAACAGGATAAGGAACTCTATAAAGCCAGCATGGCGCTGATGGCTGAAAATGAGTATGAACAAGCCTTAAAGAAGCTTCAAATTCTTGTCGATAATAATCCTGAGAGTGTTTATCTGGAGAAGGCCCTTTTTCTTATCGGTGACGCACACATGGAAATGGGCGACCATGGAGCTACATCTCATTACAAGAAGGCCATAGACGCATATGAATGGGCCATGAGACGGTTCTCTTCGTCGGAAAGAGTTCCCGAAGCCCTCTTCAATATCGGCTGGTGCAACGAAAAACTGAAAATTTATTACGAGGCGGAGGCCAGTTACAAGAGACTGATCGCTCAGTTCCCGGAGCACAAAGCCCTGGCGGAAGCCTATTACCGCCTGGGAGAAGTTGAATACGCTTATGGGGACTATGCGGATGCCGGAGCCTTTTTCAGTAAAGTTATAGAAAAATTCCCCGGGACCAGGACGGCCGGACTATCCGTTTACAGGTTGGGAGACAGCTTTTATGAACAGAATGATCTGTTCAACGCATTCAAATATTACACGAGAGCATTGAGAGATTTTCCGGAGGGTAAACTCTTCGATCAAGATGTTCTTTTCAACCTGGGCGAAATTTATTTTCAGAATGAAGAATACAAGAAAGCGCGTGAAACACTTCTCAAAGCAGTGAACCTGTTCCCGGACAGGGAAGGCAGTGACATGGCAATGGCCAGGATAGGAGATTCTCAGTATCAGACAGGCGACGTTGATGCCGCCATCTATTTCTATTCGCAGACAATCGAAAATTATCCGGATAGCGAAAGCGCCATGTTGAGCAAGCTCCGCATAGCCCAAATTGCCATAGGAAAGCTTGAAGCTGAAGGAGTGGATATTCCTTACAAGGAGGAAGCATACGGTGAGCCCCTCCAGCTTTACGAAGAAGTAATAGAAAAAAGGTTTTCACCGGAGGTTTCGGAATTGGCCATGCTGAAGCTCGGTATCGCTCTTTCAAGGCTGGGAAAATATCAGAGCGCCATAGAGGTTTTCAGAAAATTGTTGCGGAAATATCCCAAAGGGATGCTTGCCGATGAAGCATCTTCCTCGATGAAGGAATCCTTGAAGGGATTCATAAACTTTGAATTTACTCAACAGTACTACATATCCGTACTCGTCAAATACCAGCAGTTTTCGGCAACCGTATTGAAAGACCTCGACGACATCCAACTGCTCTATCAGATTGGTGAGTCCTTTCGGCAACTGGGTATGTACCAGAAAGCATTACAACTTTTTACCAGAGCAATAAGACGACCCTCGAACAACCCCTACAGGAAAAAGATTCTATTTCAGGCCGGAAGGCTTAACCTGTTGTCCGAGGATTATTTCAGCGCCGCACAACTCCTCACCCGCTACGTCGAAGAATTCCCGGATAGTCCCATGCTTTACCAGGCCTACAAACTATTGGGCGACGCTTATTATCACCTTAATGATTATCAAAACGCTTTCAACAGCTATTTCAGCTCATTGCTCATGGAAAAAGGAAGCGGAATGGAAACGCAAACCTATTATTTCATGGGCAATTCCATTAAAAAATTGGGCGATCATTCCATGGCCACTAACGCATATAAGAAGGTTATCAACCATCTCAAAAAAGAGGAACAGAGAAAGGCAACTCCTGTTTATCTTAACAACACCCGTTTATCGTTAGCTGACAGTTTTTTCGACGCAGGGAACTTCTCAAAAGCTTTGAAAGAATATGAACAAGCCGTAACCACCCCTCCGGAGGAGGGCTCGCCCCCCTGGGCCACATACAGGATCGCCCGCAGTTATGAGGAATTAGGCCTCAGCGAAAAGGCAGTTCAATCGTATAAAGGGCTTGCGGATAAGGAGAATGGTTTTTGGGAATATATGGCCAACGAAAGAATAGAAAACCTTTCCTGGCAAGCCGATTACGAAAAAAACCCGGACAAACCCTTTATTGAGGGTGCAAGTCGATGAGCAGAGTGAAAAACGAAGAATTTGAAATAGAAATAGCAGACCCCGAAGAAGACGGCAAGCTGACAGACGCCTTGCTCCAGTTCAGCACGGCAGCCGATAAATTACGCAATTCCTACTCCACGCTGAAGAGCGAAATAAGAAAGTTGAACCTGGAACTGGACAGCAAAAACTACGAGCTCGAAAGAAACCTGGAGGAAAAGGAGAAGGTTAACGACTATCTGGACAATATTCTCAAGAGTCTGAACGTCGGCGTAATAGTCCTGGACAAGCGCTTTAGGGTAACCACCTTTAACCATGCAGCAGAGCGCATGACCGGCCTGGGGACGGAGGAAGTTGTCAGCAAAGACCTGACCGTCCTGAAAGATTTCGTACTGGGACGAAAGATCCTCGATTGCATTAGAAGCAATGGAAGCCACCAGTGCAGCCAAATAGAATTCTTTACTTCGATTCCAAGGCCCTCGTACCTCACGGCTTCCGTATCACCACTTCGTAATAAGAATAATACGGCGGCGGGGATTGTAGTGATAATCGAAGATATCACCAGCCTCAAAAAACTTGAAGAACAGGCGAGAAGAGCGAACCGCATGACCGCCATGGGCGAGATGGCCGCCAAAATCGCCCACGAAATCAGAAACCCACTGGGGAGCATCGAGCTTTGCGCCTCCGCGTTGAAGAAAGAGCTGAAAACAGCCAATCTCGAGCACACCCTGATAGACCACGTACTCAGCGGTGTAAAAACCCTCAACAACGTTGTCTCCAACATGCTTATTTTCACAAAATCCGCAGAGCCCGTTAATGAAAAGATAGATTTGATAGAGGTCATCGATAGCGTTCTCAATCTCTCTCACTACCTCCTCAAGAAAAATAACATAACCCTCAAGACCGTTTACCAGGGCCCTTCCCTGTTCATCCATAGCGACAAGGAACTCCTCAAGCAGCTTTTCCTCAATCTCGTTTTAAACGCTGCTCAAGCCATGCCTGATGGAGGGGAACTTACCGTTTTCGCCCTGGTGCATGAAAACCACGGCGCCAATGGCAGGAACGGCGGATCATCATCCTCTGCCAGGTGTAAGAGGAATGGAGACCTATTGGAAATCAGGATAAAAGACACCGGCCCTGGCATACAGGAAGATATTCGTGAAAAAATTTTCGACCCTTTTTTTACCACCAAGGAAAGTGGAACAGGGCTGGGACTGGCCATCGTACATAACATCGTAAAAAAGTTGAAGGGGACCGTCGAAGTCGAAAGCAAGGTAGGTCGGGAATCGGTTTTCTCGGTCGTCTTGCCCCGATCATCCAGGGCCTTCGCAAAGCAAAGCCATGGTCCGATGATGTAAGAAGCTCTCGTCTTCAGTCCAGGAGGCGGCATGAAAGCAGGCACAATGATAAAAGACATGACCATAAAAGATAAGCCGATTTTAGTTGTGGACGACGATAAAGCCATGCTCACGGCCCTGTACGAAGCCCTGACCCGAAGTGGATATGACGTCGTCCAGGCATCCAGCGGCGTCGAAGCGCTGAATAAGCTTGAGGA
>CAYVLI010000300.1:0-3944 GCA_964452105.1 uncultured Nitrospinota bacterium | reverse complement strand
AATTTCTGGATGCTCTTGTGGATGGTCTGAAAGTTGGTCAACGTTCCGCCGAGCCACCGCTGGTTAACATAAGGCATCCCACAGCGTTCCGCCTGTAGTTTAATCGCCTCCTGGGCTTGCCTTTTGGTGCCGACGAAGAGGACGCATCCGCCACCTCTGCTAACTTCTTGAGCGAAATCATAGGCTTCCTGGAATTTTCCCACTGTTCGCTGAAGGTCTATGATGTGTATTCCGTTCCTTGAGCCAAATATGTATTTTTTCATTTTGGGGTTCCAGCGTTTGGTCTGATGGCCAAAGTGGCAACCCGCCTCAAGAAGCTCTCTCATGGTGATAACAGCCAAAATGGATAACCTCCTTCTCGTCAACAGTCATTCACGGCCCTCCTTTCATACTTGAACATAGCTCTTAACCATGCCGGCTTAAAGAAGACCTTCTTAGATTACGGCAGCACCCTGATTTCAATCAGGATCACCTTAACAAAGGTTTCTATTCATAATGGTCGCTGAAAAGGTAAAATTTCAAACCCATCCGCCGATAGACGGCGCTTCCAATCCCGCTTTGGGAGCGGGCTTGAATCCAGCCAGGGGCGGCATACCCCTTTTAACAATAAGCTTTTCAGCGATCACTCCTGGTAAAAAGATTATAATCTTTCTAATTTTATAAAGGTATCACACAAACCGCCTTTTTGCAACACCCAAAAAAAATGAAACAGATGGCTTTCATTCGGCCTGAGATAAGCCTTTACGACCCTTTAATCAGGTGCTGTAATGAGCGTTTATTTTTATGTACTTTTCCGTCAGATCAGTCGTCCACACCGTGCATCGAGCATTACCTGCGCCGAGGTGCAGGGTTATTCTTATCTGGTCTCTCTTCAAAGCTTCCTCTGCTTCTCCCCGCCAATCCCCCTCCGCCCTCAGGCCTCCGTCCACGATTTTTAATTCGTTTATATATAACGTTGTTTTCGATACATCCATGGGCCTGCCGGTGCTGCCTGCGGCGGCCATTATCCTGCCCCAGTTGGGGTCCTGGCCGTACCAGGCGGTCTTCACCAGCGGAGAATTGGCCACGGCCACGGCCACGGCCAGGGCGTCTTGCTCGCTGGCTGCATCTTTTACGGTAACTTCCACGAACTTGGTGGCGCCCTCTCCGTCCCTGACAATTTTCTTGGCCAGCTCGACACAAACGCGCTCCAGCGCATTCTCGAAAGCGGCCAGCCCGGGATCGCCCTCCCCGACGGGCGGGTTGCCCGCCAGGCCGTTAGCCAGGAGAAAAACAGTGTCGTTGGTGCTGGTATCGCCGTCTATGGTAATCCGATTGAAAGAGCGCTCCACCGCTCTGCTGAGAGCCTTCTGCAATGCGCTCTTATCTATGGCGGCATCGGTAGCCATGAAGGCGAGCATGGTGGCCATTCGGGGGAATATCATCCCTGCGCCCTTGGTCATCCCGCCCACTCTTATCCTGCTCCCCTGGAAGGAATATTCGAGCGCATAGGTCTTGGGGACCGTATCCGTGGTCATGATGGCCCTGGCCGCCGCATCTCCCCCCTGTGGACTTACGCTCACCGCAAGCTTTTCAATGCCCGTTCGCACCTTTTCCATGGGCAGGTTCCGGCCGATGAGACCCGTCGATGCCACCAGCACCGAGCCTTGTCCAAGGCCCAGACAGCGGGCGGCAATATCGGACATCTCCATGGCGTCCCTGATCCCCTGCTCCCCGCTGCAGCAGTTGGCGTTTCCGCTGTTGGCAACGATAGCCCTGGGCGACCCGCTCTTTAGAATGTCCTGGCTCAACAAAACGGGAGCGGCCTTAACGGAGTTGGTGGTGAAGGTGGCCGCAACGGACACTTCCCCCTCGGAAACTACAAGGGCCAGGTCCTCGCCTTCTTCCTTTATGCCGCAGCGCACGCCTCCCGCCCGTATGCCCTTTACGGCGGTGATGCCTCCCTCTATCTCTCTAACTTCGAGCTCCATTCGCTCCCACGCCTATATTTCTATCTATTCCTCATTGTTCATTTTCATAAGTCTTTCACACAGCGGCGTATCGCCATACCCCCCTACCCTCGGATATGCGCAAGAGCGCTGCCTGAAACTCCCTCTCTTTTTCAGCGCCTTACCCGCACAGCGGCAGAAGCCGATGGGTCAGGGAAACATGGGGGCGGACATAAGCCCCTCCGTTTCATCAAACCCGCAGAGGATGTTCATGTTCTGCACTGCCTGCCAGCTTGCTCCCTTGCCCAGATTATCAATGGTGGAAACCACGATGAGCTTTCCCGTTCTCTCGTCCACCTTCAGCCCTATATCACAGTAGTTGGAGGACCTGGTCTCTGCCGTGGACGGCAGCTCTCCTTCTGCCCTCACCCTTACGAAAGGTTCATCTCCGTAAAAATCGACGTACAGATCGATTATTTCTTCGGTGCTCTTCTTCTCCTTTAGAGTGAGGTAGATGGTGCTGAGGATGCCTCGGTTCATGGGGATCAGGTGAGGGGTAAACAGCACCTGAAGCTGCTCACCGGCGATTATGCCCACCTCCTGCTCGATTTCGGGCGTATGGCGGTGGGTGGCGATGCTGTATGCTCTGACGCTCTCGTTACACTCTGCAAAGTGATAGGGGAGGTCTGCTTTTCTGCCTGCGCCGGAGACGCCCGATTTCGCATCTATGATTATGTTCCGGGTATCCGCCAGCCCCTCCTTAACCGCCGGGGCGAGAGCCAGAATCGCACTGGTCGGATAACATCCTGGATTGGCTACGATGTCCGCCCCCTTGATCTTCTCTCGATTAAGCTCCGGGAGGCCGTAAACGGCCCGGCTCAAGAGCTCCGGGGCGGGGTGCTTGACCGAATACCAGCGCTCGTACACGGCCGGGTCTTTCAGGCGGAAGTCGGCGCTGAAATCCACCACCTTCCTGCCCTCATTCACCAGGGCCGAAACCGCCTCCCCCGCCCGGGTATGGGGGAGGGCCACGAAGACCAGCTCGCAGGTCGAGGCGACTTCTTTAACATCCAGCTTTCGGCATCGCAGGGATATGAGCCCCTGCAGCGACGGGAACACGGAAGCTATTTCCCTGCCCGCATAGCTCTCTGAGGTAACGGTCTCCACAACCACGCCAGGGTGAGTTACAAGCAGTCGCATCAACTCGGCGCCGGTATAACCGGTAGCTCCCACGACTCCTGCTTTGACCCTCTGCATCCCTTCTACACCCTCATCTGAAACGTTTCGATTAAATTAAAGGGGAACCCCCTCTGAGGAGAAGTCCCCCTTCATGAATACTGAATAAGATTCTGCGCAGCACTATATGAGTCTCGAATATTACCTCTTGGAGAACTGGAACCTGGCTCTGGCGCCTTTCTGACCGTACTTTTTGCGTTCCTTTACGCGAGGGTCCCTCCTGAGCATCCCAGCTTTCTTCAGGATGGGACGAAGGCCCTGGTCCGATTCGAGCAGCGCCTTTGCTATGCCGTGCTTAACGGCGCCCGCCTGCCCGCTGAGTCCCCCGCCCTTGACGGTAATATACAGGTCGAATTGCCCCACCGTCTCTGTCAGAGCCAAAGGCTGAAGAACTATCTTTTTTGTTATCTCCTTCTGGAAGTACTCTTCCATGGGCCGCTTATTTACGGTTATCTTGCCTTCTCCCTTGCCCAGCCATACTCTTGCTACGGCGTTCTTCCTGCGACCTGTAGCGTAAAACCTTTCATCCATAACTGTTTATCCTGTTCACCTTCCGTGCCTGATTATGTTAGATTTCCAGGGGAACGGGCCTTTGCGCCTGGTGCGGATGTTCTCCGCCGGCATATACCTTGAGCTTCTTGAACATAGCCCTGCCCAACCGGTTTTTGGGAAGCATGCCCCTTACGGCTTTCTCCACGACTGCCTCGGGTTTCTTCTTCAGCAGGTTGCGAGCCGTTATTGATTTTATTCCTCCCGGGTACCCCGTATGCCTGTAATAAA
>CAYVLI010000299.1:0-3962 GCA_964452105.1 uncultured Nitrospinota bacterium | reverse complement strand
TTGTTCAGTTCTAACAAGTTTCAGGAGGATGCTCTACCGTTGAAGAAACTGACATGTATTAAAGATTACCTGATGACCCCAGGCCCCACCCCGGTTCATCCCGCGGCGCTGGCCGAAATGTCCAAACCCATAATCCACCACCGCACACCGGCTTATAATGAAATACTCCGGGAGGTGAGTGAGGGGCTTAAATACCTTTTCCAGACCGATAATGACGTCATCGTCCTCTCATCCTCCGGCACGGGGAGTATGGAGGGGGCCGTGGCCAATTTCCTCTCCAGAGGCGACAAGGCGGTGGTGATCAGGGGAGGCAAGTTCGGCGATCGCTGGTCTGAAATATGCCGCTCCTTCGGAGTAGAGGCCATCGACCTGGAGGTGGAATGGGGCGCGTCGGTCGAGCCAGAGAGAGTAGCCGATGCAATGGAGAAGGAAAAGGACGTGAGGGCGGTGCTGGTGCAGGCCAGCGAGACCTCCACCGGAGCATATCATGACGTGCAGGCCCTTGGTAAGATAGTAGGTAACTACCCGGAGGCGCTGCTCATAGTCGATGGGATAACCGCCATAGGCGTTCATGATATAAAGACCCGCGAATGGGGACTGGATGTGGTTGTAACCGGCTCCCAGAAGGGGTTGATGCTTCCTCCCGGGCTGGCCATGGTGAGCGCCAGCGAGAAGGCTTGGGCCATGGCCGAGCGCTCCGACCTGCCCAAGTATTACTTCGACCTCAAAAAAGAACGCAAAAGCCTCAGCAAAAACCAGAACGCATACACTCCCGCCGTCTCGCTCATGGTCGGCTTGCGCGAGGTACTGGACCGGATAAAGGCCGAAGGCCTGGAGAAATTGTTCCAACGGCATGAAAGATTGGCCCGCGCCACCAGGGCCGCCATACAGGCGCTGGGGCTGGAACTCTTCGCAAGAGACATACCCAGCAACGCCCTCACAGCCGTCCGGACGCCCGAGGAAATAGATGGACAGGAAGTTGTCAAAATTTTACGCGAACAGTACGGCGTCTCCATAGCAGGCGGGCAGGAAAAAGTTAAAGGCAAGATATTCCGTATCTCGCACATGGGTTATGCAGGAGCTTTCGATATAATAACTGCCATATCCGCCGTGGAGATGGGCCTCAAGCAGATGGGTTGCCCCGTAGATCTGGGCGCAGGGGTACGGGCGGCGGAAGAAGCGCTTATCTTATAGAAAGTTATTGCATGGGGCCAGAGGCATGTTTTGGAAAAATCTAATTAACAAGCGTTTATTGGAATATTACCCTGTCACGGGTGGTGAAGGGGATAACTTGAGATGAAAATTTTGGTGAGCGACAAACTTTCACAAAAAGGTCTCGATATACTCGATGAGGCCAGATCCCAGGGGATAGAGTACGACGTTAAGACGGGAATGAGCGCGGAAGAACTGATTGCCGCCATTCCCCGGTATGAAGGACTGGTTATTCGCAGTTCCACAAAGGTAACGGCTGAGGTAATCAAAGCTGCGAGGAACCTGAAGATAGTGGGAAGGGCAGGCATCGGTGTGGACAACGTTGATCTCACTGAGGCCAGCAAGCACGGCATCATCGTCATGAATACACCCGACTCCAACGCCATCACCACCGCAGAACACGCCATCGCAATGATAATGGCTCTTTCGAGGAACATACCCCAGGCCACGGCTTCCCTTCGAGAAGGTAAGTGGGAGAAGAGCCGCTTCACAGGCGTCGAGCTGATGGGTAAGACGCTGGGTGTGCTCGGCCTGGGCCGCATCGGCTCGCGAGTGGTAAAGCGGGCCATCGGCCTGGAGATAAATGTCATAGTTCATGATCCCTATATGTCTCGTGAAGCTGTGGAAAAATTGGGAGCGGAATTGGTGGATCTGGACGAACTGCTCCGCAGGTCTGACTATATAACCATACATGTGCCCAAGATGCCCGCTACGATCAATCTTGTTGATGAGAAACAGTTCGCCCTCATGAAAAATGGAGTACGCATTATAAATTGCGCCAGGGGCGGCATAGTCAATGAAAAAGCGCTCTACAAAGCCATCATAGATGGGAAGGTCGCAGGCGCCGCGCTCGACGTCTTCGAGCAGGAACCACCGCCGAAAGACCATCCACTGTTAAAGCTCGACCAGGTCATCTGCACCCCTCACCTGGGCGCCGCCACCGGCGAGGCTCAGGAAAAAGTGGCCGTGGCAGTTGCCCGGCAGATGGTTGAATTTTTTGTCAGGGGGCGGATAATGAACGCCGTTAATGTCCCCTCTCTGGACCCCGAAGTGTTGACCGTCATCAGACCCTACCTGGATCTGGCGGAAAAACTGGGCTGCTTTTCCTCGCAGTTCCTGGAAGGCGCAGTTACCGAAGTATCCATCAAGTACATAGGCGAGGTCGCCGAGCAAGACGATAAGGCTCTTAAGACCCTTACCGTAGCTGCGCTCAAAGGGCTCCTGTCGCCTCACAAGGAGAACGTTAACCTCGTGAACGCACCTGTTCTGGCCCGCGAAAGAGGTATTAAAGTAACCGAGTCCAATACCCTGGACACCGAGGATTTCGCCAGTCTCATCAAAATAGACCTGAAAACAGAAAAAGAGAGCGGCTCGGTGGCAGGCGCCCTTTTCGCCGATAAAGAGCCCAGGATCGTGTTCATAGATCAATACCGCCTTGAAGCCATCCCCTCGGGCCACATGCTTGTTTTCTCCAACAGAGATATCCCCGGCGTTATCGGGCGCATCGGAACCATCATGGGCAACAACAATATAAACATAGCCGGAATGCAGCTCGGGCGGACCACGCTTCAGGGAATGGCCGTTGCCGTGCTCAACGTCGATTCCGCCGTGCCCCAGGAGGTGCTCGATAAGATACGTGCGCTGCCCAACATAGTTTATGCTAAACCCATTAAACTTTGAAGCAAGCCTGTTTTGTTAACACCAAGCTGAGGTAAGATATGCCTGCTTTAGCAGTAGTGGGCGCCCAGTGGGGCGACGAAGGTAAAGGCAAAGTCGTTGATGCGATTTCAGGTGAAGCAGACATCATTGCAAGGTACCAGGGAGGGCCAAACGCAGGCCACACCGTAGTAATAAAAGGTAAGAAATACATCTTTCACCATATACCCTCGGGAATACTGCACGCTTCCAAGAAATGCGTCATAGGCAACGGGGTAGTCGTCGATCTGCCCACCCTTGTGAAAGAGATCGACAACCTGGAAGCTGGCGGCCTTCCTGTAGAAGGCAGGCTGTTCATAAGCGAGCGCACCCATCTGATACTGCCCTATCATAAGGTGCAGGACGTCGAGTCCGAAAACAAGAAGTCTGGCGGGAAAATAGGGACCACCGGCCGCGGGATAGGCCCCTCCTACTCAGATAAGGTAGCCCGAACCGGTATCCGGATGGTGGACCTGCTGAACGAAAAACTGCTAAAGGAAAAACTTAAAAGCTGCCTGGAAGAAAAAAACAACCTCCTCCAGAAGATTTATCAGGTAGAGGGCCTCGACTACGATGAAATATATGAAGAATATGCAAGCCTCGCCCCCAGGATAGCCTCATACATCAAAGACACAGGCAGCATGCTGCGCGCAGCGCTCCGCGACGGCCAAAACCTCCTCATAGAAGGCGCGCAGGGAACCATGCTGGACGTGGACCAGGGCACGTACCCCTTCGTTACATCCTCAAATTCCACAGTGGGAGGCGCCTGTGCCGGCCTGGGGATTCCTCCCCGGTCGATAAACAAGGTGATAGGAGTAATGAAGGCATACACCACGCGCGTGGGCATGGGTCCTTTCCCCACCGAGCTGAACGACAACATGGGCGACTTGCTCAGGGACAGAGGCGGCGAATACGGCTCAACAACGGGCAGACCCCGCCGCTGCGGCTGGTTCGACGCGGTGGTGGCCAGGCTGGCCCTGGAGCTTAACGGCATGGACGGCCTGGCAGTCACCAAGCTCGACGTCCTGGACGAGTGCGAAACCGTCAAGATATGC
>CAYVLI010000298.1:0-3981 GCA_964452105.1 uncultured Nitrospinota bacterium | reverse complement strand
AGCATCTTCCTTTCCGCTACCCCAAGCGTTGCACTTCATTATTGAATCTGTGATAGAAATTATTTAATTAATATTATTTATGAGACGCAACACTAACATGGGCTGTAATTTTTCGCCCGGCTTCCGGTGCGGAGCCGGCCCCCTCTCCAATTAAAAGACGAGTTTGAAACAACATTTCTTCAGTATGCACATTGAGGGGGTCACAATAATCAGATAAAGTTTACTGTATCCTTACTCCTCTCATGTAATCCCTGCGCCTGAAAAGCTTTATCAGCAGGAGTCCGGCGCCGAATCCACCTACATGAGCGAACCATGCCACTCCACCGCCTCTTCCTGCCCCCAGACTGACCACGCCGTTTATTAACTGCAGCATGAACCAGAATAGCAGCACCCAAAAGGCGGGAATAGTAACGATTCTTGCGAAAAATCCTATGAAAATGACCGTCAGCACCCTGGCGCGCGGGAAAGACAGCAGGTACCCCCCCAGCACACCCGATATGGCTCCGCTGGCCCCTATCATGGGGACTTTGACGGAAGGCGTTATGGCTGCATATGAAAGGGTTGCCAGTGCGCCCGTGAAAAGATAAAAGACTATGAAACGGAACGGCCCCATGCAATCCTCTACGTTGTTGCCGAAAATCCACAGATAGAGCATATTGCCGATGAGGTGCAAATATCCTGCGTGTATGAACATGGAGGTGAAAATGCTCAGGTAGGGGTTTAATCCCCCGTGTAAGGACGCCAAAGAGGGATTATTCAATCTATACGGCATCATCCCGTAGAAGCGGATAAATTCTCCATATCCCTTGCCCAGGTGAATTTCATAGACGAAGACTATCACATTAATTCCTATTATAGTGACAGTGACTATGGGGAAAGCCCTCGTGGGCAAGTTATCTCTAAGTGGAATCATCTATTCCGCTTTCATTGGTGGCTGCTACTACGTTAATTCCGGCGCTATTTAGCAGAGCCGCACATACACCCATCCCCTCTACCTTTCCACCGTCCCGGCGGATATGTTCTACACCGCATGACGGGCTCCCATCGCACAACAGGGCGCCGGCCGCCCCCATATCCCGGGCCAGCTTGAGCACTTCTCCCGCTCCTCTCAGGAATTGCTCAGTGACGTCTTTACCCTTCAAATTCATGACTCTGGCCTTCCCGCTCAACACGTCGAATCCATCCCCACCAATTATCTGAGCCGAATTTCGGGGTGTGGGCAGCCCTCCCAGCTGCTCCGGACACAGGGGAATGGCATCCCCTGATTTTACCTTTTCCACTAAATCAGGGAAGCGCTTGTTCCCTCCGTCGTACCTGCAATTGTATCCCGCCAGGCAGGCGCTGATTATGAAAAGTTTCTGTTCGGTCACGGGCACAGAACCTTTGTGAGCTGAAAGAGTATTGTTCGGTTTCGCCGGACGCATACGTCTCACGGCAAATCTATATTTCCAGCCGGGGATTCCTAAATGATGAACAGGTAAACTCCTTCCCGGCGCCTTTTAGATATACCTTCCTCCCTTTCGATACGAGGCGTCCTTCAGCGAAGAACTGTATGGCCTGGGGATATATTTTATGCTCTTCAGACAGGATACGCGCGGAAAGCGTTTCTTCGGTATCGTCATCCAGCACGGGAACTACAGCCTGAATTACTACGGGGCCTGTGTCAACCCCCTTATCCACGAAATGCACCGTGCATCCGGAAAACTTGACGCCGTGCTCCAGGGCTTGTCTCTGGCCGTGAAGACCCGGGAAGGATGGGAGCAGGGCCGGATGTATGTTCAGTATGCGGCCGGGGAACTCACCTAAGAGACAAGGTCCCACTATTCTCATATAGCCGGCCAGGCATAAGAGTTCAACCTCCTTCTCCTTAAGATACCGGCATATCCGGGCCTCGTATTCCCGTTTGCCACCGTAATCCCCGGGGCTCACATGGAGCGCGCTTATGCCATGTTTGCGCGCCCGCTCCAGAGCATGGGCATCCGCTACGTCGCTCACCACGCAGACCACATGAGCATCTATCCTGCCCTCCGCGGAGGCGTCTATTATCGCTTGGAGGTTGGAACCCCTTCCGGAAGCGAGCACACCCACTCTAAGTTTGTCTCTGCTCCCTCCGCTCATTTCCCGTATCCTCCGAAAAAACCGCTCATCTTATGATTACCTTGCCCTCGCTTCCCCCGGTTTTGACTTCACCCAGTTGGAGCGCCTGCTCCCCCGATTCATGCAATTCGGAGATTATCGCTGCGGCTTCATCTCCCGGCGCCACCAGGATAATGCCCACGCCCATATTGAAGGTGCGAAACATCTCCCTCTCTTCAACATTTCCGAGTTCTTTTATCAGCTCGAATACGGGCAGAACGGGCAACGAGTCTTTCGATACTTCGGCCGTAAGCCCATCAGGGATGACTCTGCCGAGGTTTTCGACTATGCCGCCGCCGGTAATATGGGCTATCCCGTTCACTTCATGGTTCGCCAGCAGCCGGTTGACGATGCCGGAATAGATTCGGGTGGGTTTCAACAGTTCCCTACCGAGGGGGATATTCAGGGGTTTGACCGTTTCATTCAGAGATAGCCCGGCGTAATTTAGAAGCGCTTCCCTGGCCAGCGAATATCCGTTACTGTGCAGGCCGCTGGAGGCCAGACCCAGAAGCGCGTCTCCCTCGCTCACTGCGCTCCCGTCTATAACGTTCTTCTCGTCCACTATTCCCACAGCAAAACCTGCCAGGTCGTATTCCCCCTCGGAGTAGAAGCCGGGCAACTCGGCCGTCTCACCGCCTATAAGCGCGCAGTCGGCCTCTTTACACCCCTGAGCGATGCCTTTGACGATATCTATGGCTGCTTTTCGCCGGAGCTTTCCGCTGGCCAGATAATCCAGGAAGAAGAGCGGCTCTGCTCCCTGACAGACCAGGTCGTTTACGCACATTGCCACCAGGTCTATGCCGACAGTATCGTGACGCCCCAATGCGAAGGCGATCTTGAGTTTGGTTCCAACGCCATCGGTTGCAGAAACCAGCACGGGGTTTTCGTATTTAGACAGATCCAGGCGGAACAGGCCGCTGAAAGCCCCCCACGCACCTATGACTTCCGGCCTGCGGGTGGATTCAACGAAAGGGCGAATGCTGCTGACAAAGCTCCGGCCTGCATCTATATCAACGCCTGCATCTTTGTAAGTAATCTTTTTCTTTCCCATGTTTCAGTTTCGGATGCTCCTTCTGTTGTCAATCTGTATGCCTGTGCTGATCAATCTTATATGCACGCATTTTGTTATACAAGTTATTGCGTCCTATTTTAAGCTTTTCGGCCGTCTTTGATACGTTCCAGTTGTTACTCTCCAGCAGCCCTCGTATGTACTCCTTCTCAAAATCGTTCCTGGCTTCCCGCAGTGAGTCATAATCCGCTGAGAATCCAGGTTCTGACGGTTTATGCGATATTACAGGGAGCGGCAAGTCGTCCGGCTTTATTGTATCCGAGGGGACCATTATCACCAGCCGTTCGATTATATTCTTAAGTTCTCTGACGTTGCCCGGCCAGTTATAAGCGCACAGCGCTCCGACAGCTTCTTCTTCCATGGTCTTGGATTTCTTGCCGTTTTCCAATGACAGCTCATGGAGAAAATACTCGACGAGCAAAGGGATATCCTCTATGCGCTCCCTGAGCGGCGGCACGTATATGGGGATGACATTCAGGCGATAAAACAGGTCTTCCCTGAATGTACCTCTGTTTATCTCTTCTTCCAGGTTCTTATTAGAGGCCGCAATCACCCTGGCATCGGTTTCGATGAGACGAGCATCGCCGACTCGCTGGAAAACGTTCTCTTCCAGCACCCGGAGCACTTTGGCCTGTGTGTTCAGGCTCATATCACCGACCTCATCCAGAAACAGAGTGCCGTGATTGGCCATCTCGAACTTTCCCTTGCGCTGTGAATAAGCCCCCGTAAAGGCCCCCTTTTCGTGGCCGAACCGCTCGCTTTCTATGAGCTTCTCC
>CAYVLI010000297.1:0-3985 GCA_964452105.1 uncultured Nitrospinota bacterium | reverse complement strand
CGTTCAGAATACGCATATCGCTTGCCAGCACTTCCACCTCGCCGGTTGTCAGGTTGGGGTTCACCGCCTCTTCCGGCCTGGCCCTGACCTTACCCTTCACCTCCAGCACGAACTCATCCCGGACCTTGCGTGCCTGGATATGTGAATCATTATGATTTTCAGGGTTAAAGACCACCTGGACCAGGCCTTCCCTGTCCCGCAGATCCACGAATATCACTCCCCCGTGGTCCCGTCGGCTGTTAACCCAGCCCTTCAGTACCACATCCCGACCGACGTGCTCTTTTCTCAACTCTCCGCAGTAGAGCGAACGTTTCCATACATCCTTCTTTGGCGCCATTAGTTTCAATTCCTCCAGGCAATAATTCCAATCTCCGTTATACGGAGATACAGCGCATCCTTTACTTTAACGGGCGGTTAAGCATAGAATATCACAAATCACTCTTATATTAACACCCTCCAGCATTCTTTATACAGATGCAAGCTTCATTAGAAGCCATCCATGTTTTAAGCGAACGACCATGTTAATATAGGCTCGAAAGCAAAAATAATCATGGAGCCATTCACTGTTTTCCCTAAGAGATAATATTGCAGGGAAGGTTATACGGAAATGCCTGCCAGAAACCCCCTATGCAAAGCGGTGCTGTTGTATTCGACCGGCCTTCTCCTGGGATACTTCTTTATCTACTCTACTTTATCTTTTCTGCTTTTCGCCGCCCTTGTTTCCGCACTCTCAGCCTCTCTGCCGCGATTGAAGAAAATCAGGCTGCGGACACTCCTGATGTACGCCCTGCCGCTGCTCGGCGGCGTTGTCCTCATAAACATCCACTCCTATCCCCGGTTTTCCCCGCAGCATGTCGTGCACTACGCAGAGAGGTTCCCCATGACACCCATCGACGCCCGGGGCACAGTCATCAGCACGGTAGAAGAGAGGGGTGATTACGGTATCTTTTACCTCAATATCAACGCCCTTAAACAAAACTCGCGATGGAGCCCGGTCGAAGGAAATATCCGCCTCAGTATCAGCAATTCACTTGTTCATCCGAAGTACGGAGACAGGGTGCTTCTCAAAAAACTCCGGCTGCGCTTGCCGCATGGATACTGGAATCCCGGCGGTTTCGACTTTCAATCCTTCATGGCCAGACGCGGTATATACGCCTCAGGCTCCCTCTGGAAGGACGCCTCGATAGATATCCTCGCCAGCGGCGAGGGCAACCACTTCCTGGCCCTGCTCTACTCCTTCAAAGAGCGGAGCGCATCCGCCATAGACCGGAACCTGCCTCGAAGGGAAGCAGGCATACTGAAGGCGATGGTCCTGGGCCAAAGATGGGGCGTTGAACCCACAGACCGCACAAACTTCATCCGCAGCGGCATCGCCCATCTGCTGGCCATATCAGGGCTGCACGTCGGTTTCGTCGCACTCGCCTCTTACTACATCATTCACCTCCTGCTGAAGGGAATCATGCTGCTTGCCATCATCTGGAAAGGAGTCGCCTTCCCCGCAAGACGATGGGCGGCGCTGGCCACCATCTTACCCGTGACGGCTTACGCCGCCATGGTAGGCGACAGACCCTCGGCCATCAGAGCCGCCATCATGGTCGTCACTTATATGGGCGCCAGGTTTTTCTGCCGGGACAAAAACCTGTACAACGCCCTGGCGCTGGCCGCACTGATTATACTCATCTGGAAACCCCTCTCAATCCTCGAACTCGGATTTCAACTTTCCTTCCTGGCGGCCTTTTTCATCGTTCACTACCTCCACGTAGCCGGAGCATATCCCGATGAGGAAAGAAACCTCGCCCGAAGATTCATAAAACCCTCGGTATGGAAACACAGGATATTAACCTACCTGTTTATCTCCCTGGTGGCCACGCTGGCCACGGCCCCCCTCATCGCATACAGCTTCAGCGAGGTATCTTTTAACGGCCCGTTGGTGAACATGCTGGCCATTCCCGTCTCCCTGCTCCTCGTTCCGGCGGGCCTCCTGTCCGGCCTGCTGAGCCTGGTGAGCGAATCCGCCGCCCGTCCCCTGCTCGATTTATCCTTTTTCCTCACCTACATATTGAGAGAGATGGCCTCCTTCTTCTCACAGATATTACCCTTCTCCCTCAAAGCCCTCGTCCCCTGGATTCCGGCGGCCACCGCTTTCTATTTCCTCCTTGCCTGGACCATAAACAGCCTGCGAAGCCGTCATTTCCGCACGCTTCTTGCGGCTACCGCAATATCAATAGCTTTTGCGTTCGCAGTTCCATATCTGCACTCGCACTCCGACGATATGCTCAGGCTCACCTTTCTCGACGTCGGCGAAGGGGACGCCGCAGTTGTTCAGTTCCCCGGAGGCAAAGTCATGGTCATAGACACAGGCCCCGCCTTCAGAAAAGGGAGAGATACCGGAGAGATAGTTTTATCGCCCTACCTGAGAAGCCTGGGCATACGCCTCATCGACTACCTCCTGATAACTCACGCTCAGATAGACCACGCCGGCGGCGCATACTCACTTCTTAAATATTTCAGGGTGGGAAAGGTGTGGCATAACGGTGGCAAAGGGATAGAAAAATACCTTAGCTCGAAGTTTGCCTATCAGGCCGCACCGCCTCAGGTACAGCAACTGGAAGTTAACGCAGAGATGTCATCCCGCATCATCGACGGTGTTAAAATAGACTTTCTCAATCCCCCGACTCAAGGAGCGGCAGACAACCACAAGCTCAGCGAAAACAACCGCTCCGCTGTGGTGCGGCTCACCTACCGCGACTTCAGCGCGCTGTTCACCGGGGACATCGAACGCCAGACAGAAAAAATACTCTTATCGAACGGCTCTAACCTTCGTTCCACCGTACTGAAAGTCCCCCACCACGGCGCCACCGACGCCGCATCATCGCCCTTCTTTTCGGAAGTACACCCGGAAGTCGCAGTCATCAGCGCCGGCAAATACAACCGCTTCTTTCATCCGAGGCCCCGCACGCTCTCTCTCCTCCAAAAGCTCGGCACAGCCATCTATCGCACGGATAGAGACGGCGCCATCAGCATCACATCCGACGGCAAAACCTACAGCATCAAAACCTACGCCCAATCCTTCAAGCCCAACGATATCCGCCGCATCATCAAATAGAGGAAACAGAATCCTAAGCGCCGGGCGCAGCAAGCAGCGCCCCTACGGACCTGTTGTGAAAAAGTTTTCCCTGGCAATGGTCTCCTCCCCCTTGACGGGGGAGGAACAAAGGTGGGGGTGAATTTTGTAAGGGCGTATTGCAATATGCCCCTACCACCCTCCCGCCTGGGGAGGGAAAACAGGTGTGAGTTTTAATTAGTCCTTCCCTGCAAGACAAGAGAAGTTAACTAAATGCCTGAGACGAAAGATAGTTACCACAGAGCATCCGCATGCAGCAGGAACGCCGCTTACCCCTCCCATCGCCTATATTTACCAGGAGTTACCCCAAATTTCAGCTATGCTTGGGTGTTAATACATTAATATCGACTATTTACTGGATTACGGAAGTGAAATGGAAGTTTTTGGAAAAAAGAGGTAAAACTTTTTGCTCGTAAAGGAGCTACAACGGCTATCCGCCCGGCTGTGGCGGCCTTTGGATACCCACCCTTTTAAGGGTGGGAGCATCATGTACCCGCTTTCAGCGGGACGAACCCCCGGATTCATCCGGGGGATTCTATGCCCCGCCACGAGTGACGGGGTTCGAAGCCCGCCAGAGGCGGACTCATCAACAACCCACCCATGAATGGGTGGGTATGCATGGAAGGTATCTTAAGGGTAGGGACGAAGCTCTTATTCGCAGTTGTCAGGACGATCATCCCGCATACAGAAAGAATCACTCCTGGCTGACCGCAAGCCAGAATATTTGGGGTAACTCCTGATATTTACATATTCACAAACATCCTAAAACGTATAAGGGGCTGGATTATGACCTTTTGGAGGAAAAAGGTAATGTAACATCTTTTGTGTCATGAGAGAGGAATGGGGTACACTATCGAAGGA
>CAYVLI010000296.1:0-3988 GCA_964452105.1 uncultured Nitrospinota bacterium | reverse complement strand
CAGAAGTGCCTCCGCGTATCCGGCAAGCACAACGACCTGGAGATGGTGGGCCGCACCCCTCGCCATCACACCTTCTTCGAGATGCTGGGGAACTTCTCCTTCGGCGACTACTTCAAAGAGGGTGCCATCGAGATGGCTTGGGAGTTCCTCACCGCCGAGTTGGGCCTGGACCCCGCAGACCTGTGGGTCAGCATCTACAAGGATGACGACGAAGCCTTCACAATCTGGAGCGACGGAATAGGCGTCCCACAGGATAAGATACTTCGCCTGGGTGAGAAGGATAACTTCTGGGCCATGGGAGATGCCGGCCCATGCGGCCCATGCTCCGAAATTCATATAGACCGGGGCCCTGACATCGGCTGCGGCAGACCTGAATGCAACCCGGAATGCGATTGCGGGCGCTTTCTGGAACTATGGAACCTGGTATTCATGCAGTACAACCGCGACGCCTCCGGAAACATGACACCTCTCCCCAAACCCAGCATCGACACGGGCATGGGCCTGGAACGTATAGCTTCGGTAATGCAGAAGGTCAACAGCAACTTCCTTACGGACTTGATACGTCCGTTGATAGCGTGCGTGGAAGAAATATCTCGCAAGGAGTACGGCGCCGACGAAAAAGATGATGTGTCCATGCAAGTCATCTCCGATCACGCTCGCGCCATAGCGTTCCTGTTGGGCGATGGCGTCATGCCCTCCAACGAAGGCCGCGGCTACGTGCTTCGAATGATATTAAGAAGGGCGGCGCGCCACGGCAAGATGCTGGGAATAGAAGAGCCTTTTTTATATAAAGTATCAGGCACGGTGGTTGATATCATGGGGGATGCCTATCCGGGCCTCGTGGACAGGCGCGATTACATCGCTCGCCTCACCCTCAGCGAAGAGGAGCGCTTCAGTCACACACTGGAATACGGCCTTCGTCTCTATCAAGAGATAAAAGAGAAAGTCAAGGCGAGCGGAGAGACGGTGATACCAGGCGCTGAAACTTTCATTTTGTACGATACTTACGGTTTCCCCCTGGACCTCACCAGGGAACTGGCCGAAGAAGAAGGGCTTACAATAGACGAAGAAGGCTATAAGCAAGCTCTGGAGGAACAGCGCCAACGCGCCCGGGCGGCCATGAAAGCCGCAGAAGAACAGGTAAACCCTGTTTATGGAAAAATGCTGAATGAGTTCGGCCCCACAGAGTTTTCGGGTTATACCACTACCTCATCTTCCGGGAAAATCATCGCCATCGTTAAAGGTGATGTTAGGGTGGAAGAGGCACATGAGGGAGAAAAGGTAGAAGTAATCCTGGACAGCACCCCCTTCTACGGTGAGGCCGGCGGCCAGGTAGGAGACACCGGCCGCCTTAGCGCTGACGGCGACCAGGCGCAGGTCTTCGACGCCAAACATCCCGTACAGGAACTCGTTTCCCACGAAGTAGAAGTGAAAAGAGGGAAGCTGAGAGATGGGCAAACGGTCAACACGGAGGTCGATGCCGAACGACGGCACGATATCATGCTGAACCATACCGCTACTCACATGCTCCAGGCAGCCCTCAGACAGGTATTGGGAGACCATGTGAAGCAGTCTGGCTCGCTCGTTGCCCCGGACAGGCTGCGGTTCGACTACTCGCATTTCTCCCCCCTCACGGAGCGCGAAATAGCCAGGGTCGAGGAACTGGTGAACGAGCGCATACGCGAAAACCAGGAGGTTCAGACCGAGATAAAGAGTCTGGAGGAGGCCCTGAAAGAAGGGGCCACCGCCCTGTTCGATGAAAAGTACGGCGACACGGCAAGAGTGGTCAAAATACCCGGTTTCAGCATGGAGCTGTGCGGTGGCACCCACGTACAGGCTACCGGTGATATAGGCCTGTTCAAGATAACCCATGAAGGCGGGGTAGCCGCGGGTGTGAGGAGGATAGAAGCCGTTACCGGCCGGGGCGCTTACGAGTACATCAAGCGAATGGATGACGCTCTCAAAACCATCCGCGAGACGCTCAAGGCCAAGCCCGGCGAGGAAACAGAGAAAGTTATCCGCTTGCTGGAGAACAACAGGAAGCTGGAAAAGGAGTTGAGGGAGCAGCGCCAGCGCATGGCCTCATCCGGCGCGCAGGAAGAAGAAGTTAAAGAGATCAAGGGGATCAAGGTGCTGGTGGCAGAACTCCCGGGCCTGGATCAGAGCTCTTTACGGTCGTTCGTGGATAGCAGGAAGCAGAAACTGAAATCCGGAATAGTGGTGGCCGGGACGGTGTTAAACGGTAAAGTGGCCCTTGCGGCCGGCGTCACAGACGACCTGGTATCCAGGTTCCACGCCGGAGAGATAATCAAAAAGGTCGCCGTCGTGGCTGGCGGTGGAGGGGGAGGCAGGGCGGATATGGCCCAGGCCGGAGGAACCAGGCCAGACAAGCTGAAAGAGGCCCTGCAATCCGTTTACTCGATTATCGAGCACATCTCCTGACGTTACCTGCCGTTTTATCATCAAAGTTTGTAGAGTTATTTACCTCTTATTTCAAATGACTTATAATTTCATTCAGCGGTTCCGTCTTTGCATACATAGAACAGAGCTCGATTATCAACCGCACAATCCCTATGAGAATATAAGGAGGGCAACCCATGAAGAAGATGACAGAAGAGAACCTCAGCGCCGCCTTCGCCGGTGAAAGCCAGGCGCACATGAGATACCTCGTTTTCGCAAGCAAAGCCGAGCAGGAGGGGAAGCCCAACGTGGCCAGGCTGTTCAGGGCCATCGCCTTCGCCGAACAGGTGCACGCAACCAACCACCTGCTCACGCTTGACAGGGTAAGCTCGACACCGGAAAACCTAACCGCCGCCATAGGAGGCGAGACCTTCGAAGTCGAAGAGATGTATCCCGCCTATCTCACGGTGGCCCAGCATCAGGACGAGAGCGGTGCACAAAAGAGCATCACCGGCGCCCTGGAGACCGAAAAAGTGCACATGGACATGTATAAGGACGCCAAGACGGCCGTGGACGGCGGTAAAGACGTTGAGATAGGTCTCATAGGCATATGCGAGGGATGCGGTTTCACCGTGGAAGGCGAGGTTCCGGACAAATGCCCCGTTTGCGGCGCACCAAGGGACAGGTTCAAAACCTTCGAATAATAGACGTTTGGAAGGACGGAAGGGGGCTTCGACATGGAAGTTGACCCTCAGCTAAACCTCTTTGAGCCCGTCTATCTGCTCAAGGAAAACGCTCTCAGAAAATTGAGGGAGTTCGATCTGGATGGAGCGCAGGAAGCTCTCAGCCACATGGAAATCAGCGAGCCCCATAACCCTTTCGCCACAACCTCACTCGTCGCCATCACAGAACTACGTAAAAAGCTGTTCAAGACATTGGAGGGCAAGGACCCGCTCCAGGGAGCCCTCGCCCTCCACGAAGCATGGGCCGCTTTCAGTAAGGAAGCCGGAAGCCGGTTCAGCTTGGACCCCATGGTTCTGAACAGTATCGGGTTAGGCCTCCGAAAACAGATAATAGAACTTATGGAGAGCGCTCCCGAGGAAGACGTCCTGGCGCTATACCCCCGCCTCTCTCTCGGACACCTCAAGCTAAAAGCCGGCGACTGCCAGGGAGCTGCAGAGACCCTGAGAAAACTTCTCACCCTCCACCCCGACGACCCGAAAATCCTTACCGCACTCGCCAACTCCTGTTACCATATCGGGCGCTATACGGACGCCGATGAATACTATCTCAGGGCTCTCCTGGAAGACACAGGGGCCGCCTTCAGGGAGGGGGTGGAAAATAAGGTGCTGACACTCTCTCTGGAGAGCTTCCTGGCCGGGGAGAACGAGCTATGCTGGTTTCCCGTCCATGCGGTTCTCAATGGCGCTCTAAAGCCGCCATCTCATGTGCTTAACAAATTTCTCACAACAGATGACCCTTCGGTGCAAACGGATTTGTTATCCCGGAAAACCGAAGGGCTGGACGAGAGGGACAGGGTGCGCCTCTTCTTCACGTACATGGTTCGGGCGGAGGAAACCCGCGAAAG
>CAYVLI010000295.1:0-4003 GCA_964452105.1 uncultured Nitrospinota bacterium | reverse complement strand
GGTTAGAGTGCCATCTTCACACGGTGGAAGTCGAAGGTTCAAATCCTTCTGGGCCCACCACTTTATTTCTGCTCTTCGGCTTCTTCCTCCTGGGGAGCGCTCGGACTCTTGACGAGGCCCAGCGTTTCTCTCACCTTGCCCTCTATTTCCGACGCTATATCCTTGTTGTCTTTGAGGAAGTTCTTGGCGTTTTCCCTCCCCTGGCCTATCCGCTCGCTTCCGTAGGAATACCAGGCGCCGCTCTTGCTTACGATGCCCTTATCGGCGGCCAGGTCTATGAGGTCTCCTTCTCTGGATATACCCTGCCCGAACATGATGTCGAATTCAGCTTGCCTGAAGGGGGGAGCGGTCTTGTTCTTGACCACCTTTACCCTGGTCCTGTTGCCGACCACTTCGTCCCCGTCCTTGATGCTGGCGATGCGACGTATGTCCAGCCTCACCGAGGCGTAGAACTTGAGGGCCATTCCTCCGCTGGTGGTCTCCGGGTTACCGAACATCACCCCTATCTTATGGCGTATCTGGTTGATGAATACGACCGAGGTATGCGATTTGCTGATTATGGCCGTGAGCTTGCGCAGGGCCTGGGACATGAGGCGCGCCTGCAGGCCCACGTGCGCATCCCCCATCTCGCCGTCTATCTCGGCCTTGGGGACAAGCGCCGCTACTGAATCTATTACTATTATGTCCACCGCGCCGCTGCGCACCAGTACCTCGGCTATCTCCAGGGCCTGTTCTCCCGTATCCGGCTGGGAGATAATCAGGTCATCCGTATTAACCCCCAACGTTTTTGCATAGACGGGGTCCAGGGCATGTTCGGCGTCTATGAAGGCCGCAATGCCCGCCTGTTTCTGTGCCTCAGCGATCAAGTGCAGGGTGAGGGTCGTCTTGCCCGAGGCTTCCGGCCCATAGATTTCCACCACCCTCCCCCTGGGTATTCCGCCCACTCCCAGGGCCGCATCCAGGGATATGGCGCCCGTGGGAATGGTGGGGACATCAACGGCAGCCACACCCTCTCCCAGCTTCATGATGGCTCCTTTGCCGAACTGTCGCTCTATTTGAGAAAAGGCCGCCTCCAGTGCTCTTTCTTTACTGCCGTTTCCCGCCATGTATGCCTCCTTTACTGAAGAACGCCTGTCATCTATCGGCTCCCCCGGGCTATCTGACCAGTGGAATTAGGCCCCGGAAATGGGTAAATAATAGGGAGCTTTCCTTAAATTTTGAAAGTGTAACTGCTAAAATATCTCAAAGACCAAATGGTTACAAGAAGAATATGTATGTGGATGGGTATGCATGAAACGATATGGTGTTATACAGGCAAAGCTGCATTTCCCCAGCTTGTCGATATGGATTTTTCTTAAAAAATTTGATAGTTATACTTGCATCCAGGATATTATCTATGGGATTCGTAGCTTGCTGATAACAGCTAAGCTTGAATCAAGGGTGGTAATGCCTGCTTTCTTTTGCCAGACCTTTATCAGGGTTTGGTTTTTTTCAGCTATGCAGAGAGGGGTATGCGAAACACTTATAGCTTGTTGAAAATAAGAAGCGCTCCGATGACCAGGAACAGACCCCCTGCGCCGACTCTTATGTAGCTTGCGGGAACGAAGCGCGCTGCAAAGCTCCCGAAATATACCCCTATGAAACTGGTCAGGGCGAGTGCAGCAGTAGCTCCCAGGAAGACGGTCAGCTTGCTTTTGCCGGCGGCAACGAAGGAGATCGTGGCGAGTTGCGTCTTGTCCCCTAATTCGGCCAGGAATATGGCTGCAAATATGCTTCCGAATATCCTCAAGTCCATCTACCTCAGTTCCAGTTTTTGAGAGATTTCCTTTTATTGTCCTCTGAAGGCGGGTTTGCGCTTTTCCATGAAGGCGCGTGCACCTTCTCGGTAGTCTTCGCTCTTGAAGCAGGTGTCCACCATTCGACTTGCTTTATCCATGTCTCTCTTTTGCGGGTCCAGGCAGCACTGGTTCACGATGAACTTTGAGGTCTTGACCGTGAGGGGTGCGTTGGCGGCGATGGATTCAGCCAGCCTGGATACGTATTCCTCCAGTTCGTCAGAAGGGACCATCCTGTTCACCAGGCCCATGTCCTTCGCTTCCTGTGCGTCGAACCTGCGTGCGGTAAACAGTATCTCCTTGGCAAAGGCCGGCCCCACGATATCGACGAGGATTTTGGTTCCCCCGAATCCGTAGCCCAGCCCAAGCCTGGCGGCGGGAACGCCGAACATGGCGTTATCACCGGCGATGCGCAGGTCGCAGCAGACGGCGATGGAGGTGCCCCCGCCCATGCAGAAGCCGTTGATCATGGCGATTAGAGGTTTTGAGAAGCCGAGCAAGCCGATCGTGGCCGCGGCCGTGGCTGCGTTGTACTTTTTCACGTTCTCCGGGTCGCTGCGCAGCGTCTTGAACTCCGATATATCCGCACCGGCGATGAACGCTTTATTCCCGGCGCCCCTGATGATGGCCACCCTCACTTCCTCATCCTTGTCCAGGTCTTCCATTATATCCGGTATCCGGCTCCACATCTTGTAGCTTATGGCGTTGCGCATTTCGGGCCGGTTGAAGATGATGGTGGCTTTACCGCCCGCCTTCTCCACCAATATATGCTCCTCGCTCAATTTACGTCCTCCTCGCAATCAATTATTGATAAATGATACGCTCTATTTGACGTTCGCCCCGGTAAATGAAAATTGTCTATGCATGACGTGACGCTTAGGGCACGGAATCATCCGTTCTCCCGGGGGTAGGTATAAAAACCTTTCCCGACTTTTCTTCCGTAATGGCCCGCCTTGTATTTTTGAATGATGAGCGGACAGGGCCGAAAGCGCTCACCGTAGGCTTCGTGAAAAGTGCTTATAACCTTGTAGGCGAGGTCTATGCCCACGTAGTCCATGAGCGCGAGAGGGCCTATGGGGTAGCCCATTCCCAGGACGGCGGATTTGTCTATGTCTTCGGGTTTGGCCACACCGTCCATGAGTATGTATGCGCCTTCGTTGAGGTATGCCAGGAGTATGCGGTTCAGGGAGAAGCCCGGCAGGTCCGATACCACGGCGGGGTCTTTGCCGATGCGTAATGATAGCGCTAATAATTTTTCCACGACATCGTTGTCCGTGTCCGGGCATTTGACGACTTCGTGGTATTTGTTGGTATGGGCGGGGTTGGCGAAGTGGAACCCGGCCACCCGCGAGGGCTCGGAGGTGACGGCGGCCATTTCCGATATCCACAGGGAAGAGGTGTTGCTGGCGAGCATCACGGGGGGAGGACACCGTTTGTCCATCTCTCTGAACAGCGCTTTCTTCTCCTCTATGTCTTCGGGGATGCTTTCGATGAAGAGGTCTATGCCATCCACGGCCTTATTCAGGTCGGTGAAACCGGTTACCTTTCGGCAGCCCTCGTCGTACTGCTGCGGGCTTATTTTCTCCCTGTCCAGGTTATTTTTCATCAATGAGCGTATGGTATCGAGTCCTGCCTCGACCCTCTCATCAGTGGAGGGCGCCTCTTCTCCAGCCGCCTCACGCTCTAGGAATTTGAGATATACGCGATATGTCATGAACCGCACTTCGACCCCTGACTGCGCCAGGCAGGCCGCTCCCTGGACGCCTATGGGCCCCGAACCCATGCAGAACACCTTCTCTATGGCCATGTCGTCGCTCCTTTGCAATTTGCGTATAGATGAAAACAGTCAATATTTTTAGCACAACATCGAGTTCCATGCAACCAGATAGCAGGGTTGCCTATATCCCCCCCGTTGCTCAAGCAACCCGGCAGGATACCGGATGCTCGATTCCTGTTGAAAAATTGCGGAGGCGAGACGGCGATTAAGCAACCCATGCCTGCCGTTGCTTCATACCCCATACGGGGGCGCACGGCCCTGCGCCCCTGCGGGATCATTGCTAAAAAATTTTCTCTGGCAAAAGTCTCCTCCCCCCGTTCAACCTCTCCCTTCACTCCCTTCTCCGTTTATGGAGAGGGGAAGGGGGTGAGGTTGGTGGGAGTGAAAATTT
>CAYVLI010000294.1:0-4006 GCA_964452105.1 uncultured Nitrospinota bacterium | reverse complement strand
ACTATGCCCCCGATGGTGAGCATGCCGTAAGAAGTCACGCTGATTTCGAGAATAAACATTATCACAGATAGTATGATGAGAGTAAGCCCGCCCCAGTTTAGCGGCAGCACGGATGAGGCTATGAGAAAAAGAATTATGCAGATTGCCCCCGTCAGGCCGGGCGCCAGAGTCCCGGGATTGTAAAGCTCGGCTATTATGCCCATGATGCCTATGGTGAGCAGTATGTAGGCTATATTGGGGTTGATGATGAAGTGAACAAGCCTCTCCTGCAAGTTCATGGGAATCCGCCTGATGGAAGCCGGCTGCAGGCTGAGCGTTTCACCGCCACGGTCCGCTGACAGGCGAAACCCTTCGGCCTGCCGCAAGAGGTCGTTTACATCCCTGGCGATGAAATCTACGACCCCGAGTCCAAGAGCCTCATTTTCTGTCGCCGAGACGCTTTCCCTCACTGCTTTCTCCGCCCACTCCTTGTTCCTTCCACGCTTTTCGGCGATGGATCTTATGAATGCGGCCATGTCGTTGGTTATCTTCCTGCCCATCTCTCCCTGGACGTCCTGCCCGCCTCCCCCCACGGGATGGGCGGCGCCTATGTTGGTTCCCGGGCTCATGGCCGCCACATCTCCGGCCAGAGTTATGAATACTCCCGCCGAGCCGGCCCTGGCGCCTGGCGGGTAAACGAAAGCGACCACCGGCATGGGCGCTGCGAACATCTTTTTCACCATTTCCCGCATGGCCTCGACTTCGCCTCCTGGCGTATCCAACTCCACCACCAGAGCCGCCGCACCCTGCTCTGCCGCGCTCTTTATGGCCCGCTCCAGATACTTCGCGGTGAGCGTGTTTATCATACCCTTTATGGCGGCCACTTCGACTATTTTGGTCTCCTGAGCACAGGAGGCCGAGGTGACCACCCCGGTCATGATGACGGCCGCCGCAATAAGCGAAAAGGTTTTTACGGGGGGCAAACGAACCATTGTGCACTCTTATATCCGGTCGAAACTAATTGACATCATAATGTTTATCACAGGAACGACCATTTTCATAATCGTATTTCACATCATGCCACACGACCTGTTGCCATCGCCTGAATAATGGAATAAAATGACCCGAAACATATAACCTGAACAGGATAAATATAACATGACGCTGGTAAGCGTAATAATACCGACTTTCAATCGGGCGCGTCTCTTGCCCCAGGCCGTGGAATCGGTGCTGATGCAGAGCTTCGGCGATTTCGAGCTTCTGGTGGTGGATGACGGCTCCACCGACGGGACGGCGGCCGCACTTCAGCCTTACCTGGGCTACCTCCGATATGTCAGGCAGGCTAACGCTGGCGTCAGCGCAGCCAGGAACCGCGGCATTCGCGAGTCTGAATGTGATTTCATTGCTTTCCTCGACTCAGACGATAACTGGCTCAGGGACAAGCTCAGACGCCAGGTGGAGTTCTTTCGAGCCAATCCCGGGGCCGATGTCTGCTACACAGATGAAATATGGGTCCGGAGCGGACGGCGTGTCAACCCCGGGAACAGGCACGCCAAACACTCCGGTTATATATTCGAAAAGGCGCTGCCCCTGTGCATCATAAGCCCATCATCGGTCATGATGCGGCGGAGCGTCCTGGAGGAGACAGGGCTCTTCGACGAGAGCTTGCCGGCCTGCGAAGACTATGACATGTGGCTGAGGATTGCGCTCCGCTACCCCGTACACTTCATACCCGAACCCCTTATCGTCAAGCGCGGCGGACATCCCGACCAGCTCTCCTCAAAATACCGGGGGCTGGACCGCTTCAGAGTCAGGGCGCTGGAGAAGCTTCTGATTGACGAGCTGTTAACGCCACGCCAAAGAACTCTTGTGCTGGAGCAGTTGGTCAAACGCTGCACCATCCTCTCGGGAGGGTGCCTCAAGCGCGGCAAAACCGACGAGTGGCAGCGCTACATGAACAAAGTCGAGAAATATCGTATGGAAGTGGAAGCCATGAGAACGGTACGTTTATGACCGAGCGACTCAAAGAATACAAAGAGATTCCCCTGAACCGGATAGATGCGGATGATGATACGTTCCTCGTTTCCCACCCCCGCTCTGATGAAACCCTGCATCGTTCCATAAAACGCGTCGGACTCATCAACCCGTTGTCATTGCGGAGCAGGGAAGGGGGAAAACTCCAGGTGATAGCCGGATTCAGGCGGTTGGCCGCATGTCTGGAAATGGGCATCGAAAAGGTTTCCGCGTTCATCTACCCGGAGACGCTCGAGCCCCTTGCCGCCTTCCGGATTGCGGTACATGACAACCTGAACCGCGGCTACAACCTTCTCGAAAAGAGCAGCATACTCGATAAGCTGGTCAACCTCTTTCACGTCCCCGTCGAGGAGGTGTTGCACGAATACATGCCGATGCTGGGGCTGAACCCGAGCCGCAACCTGCTGCGCGATTATCTTTCGATGAAAAACCTCACCCTGGAGATGAAACATTACATTTACGAGACAGGCGTGTCCCTCTCCTCTGCCGCCCGCATAGCCTCATTCGGGGGTAAGGACCAGGAGGCGCTGCTGAAGCTGATCCACCCCTTGCGGCCGGGTTTCGGCAAGCTGCGGGAAATACTGACCCACGCAGACGAGATCGCAGCCCGTGAAGGTTTATCCATTGCAGAAATTTTATGCAAAGGAGAGTTGACCGCTGTAAACGATTCCGATGCTCCCAGGACGGTGAAGCTGGAAATGGTTCGTTCCGAGCTCAAAAGAATGCGTTACCCCGCCCTTTCATCGACGGAGAATAGTGTCAAGGAGCTTATGAAATCTCTGGGACTCCCTATGGGTCTATCGCTCCATCTTCCCCCATATCTCGAAGGGGACACCGTATCGGCGGAACTCAGGTTCAAGTCGGCGGATGAGCTTGAGGCGCTGGCGAAGAAAATTCTTGATATCTCAAGACGTAGGGAGCTGAAAAAGCTGCTCGAACTGCTATAGCCCATGAACACGAACAAATACAGTATAGATGAGATATACGTCGAACCCCGGGTCTCGGAGATGAGCTTCACCCGACGCGCTCTCTCCAGCCTCCGGGGAGTGCCTGTCCTTTACACGGATGGAGGGCCGCCTTTTCCCCGTGAGATGACCGCGGAAGGAATAGGTCTCTCCAAGAAACGGCTCTATATCAGGGAATACAGAGGCGAACCCTTAAAGCACTGTCCCGGCACCAGGGGCCGCATCTGCTGCAACTACTTCGTGGTCAACCTGGCCGTGGGCTGCCCGCTGGACTGCTCCTACTGCATACTCCAGCAGTACATCAACAGCCCCTGCCTCACCCTCTACGCCAACGTGGACTATTTCCTCAAGCTAATCCATGAACGGCTCGCAGCCGCCCCTTCTTCGGTATTCCGCATTGGCAGCGGAGAGCTCACCGACAGCCTGGCGCTGGATTCCATCACGGGCCTCTCCGAGATACTTGTACCCTTCTTCGCAGAGCAGGAGAACGCCGTACTGGAGCTGAAAACGAAGACGGCCGAGGTGCAAAATCTGTTGAAACTGGAGCACAAGGGGAAAACCGTGGTGGCCTGGTCGCTGAACCCTCAGCCCGTAATTGACGGCGATGAAGCCTTTGCCGCTACCCTGAAAGAGAGGCTGAAGGCTGCGTCCTTATGTCAGGAGGCGGGTTACAGGCTGGCCTTTCACTTCGACCCCATCGTCCACTATGAGGGCTGGGGAAACGATTACAGAGAAGTAATTGAAAACCTCTTCGAAGTCATAAGACCCGAAAGCATCGCCTGGGTCAGCTTGGGCGGGCTGCGCTTCAGCCCCGGAATGAAGCCCATAATGCGGGAGCGCTTTCCCCGCAGCCGACTGCCGCTGGGGGAATTAGTGCCCTGCGGGGACGGGAAGCTGCGCTACTTCAAGCCCATACGCCTGAAAATGTACCTTAGCCTGCTGTCCTGGATAAGAGACCATGCCTCTGCTGTCCCCGTTTACCTGTGCATGGAGAGCCCTGAGGTCTGGCGGAAGGTATTCGGAAACAC
>CAYVLI010000293.1:0-4029 GCA_964452105.1 uncultured Nitrospinota bacterium | reverse complement strand
GCTCCGAAGACGTCCTCGACCGGGTATTCCAGCAGTTCTGCATCGGCAAATAACCTCTCCTCCGTCGCTTAAAGCCTTGCTTCATGAATCCAGGATTAGAGGGAATCCTTGATATGAATGTGCTCTTTATGTTATCAGATGGGGAAAATAGGTTATAATGTTAAACGGACTCTAAGGATTTTGTTGCCTTTAGCAGGACAACCTTTTCTAACGCATTGATAATAATGATAATAATACGATTGTTCCACGTGGAACACTTTTGCCATGTATCAGCACGATAAATTGTACGATGTCATTGTAGTTGGCGCGGGGCACGCGGGCTGCGAGGCGGCGCTGGCCGCCGCGCGAATGGGCTGCTCGACGCTTCTGCTTACCATGAACCTGGACAGCGTCGCCTACATGTCCTGCAACCCTGCCATAGGCGGGCTGGCCAAGGGCCATCTGGTGCGCGAGATAGACGCCCTGGGGGGCCGGATGGCGAAGTGCATAGACGCCACCGGCATTCAGTTCAGGGTTCTCAACCGTGGCAAGGGACCAGCAGTGCGCGCCTCCCGGGCCCAGGCGGACAAGCTTCTCTACCGCCTGGAGATGAGCTCGGCCCTTGAGAGGCAGGGAGGACTCGATATTAAACAGGCTACGGTGAACGGTCTCCTAATATCGCAGGAAAAAACAGGAGGGACCCTCCACCGGGTGACGGGGGTGGCCACCAACATAGGCGTGGCCTATCATGGCCGCACGGTTATTCTTACGACTGGCACCTTCCTGGGCGGTCTGGCCCACGTTGGGCTGAACAGCTATCCCTCGGGTAGAGGCGCGGAATCCCCCGCCCGTGGTCTCACGGAGCGCCTCCAATCGCTGGGTTTTAAGACGGGCCGCCTCAAAACGGGCACCTGTCCCCGCGTCGATGCGGCCGGCATAGACTTCGAAGCCATGGCAAAGCAGGCGGGGGACGACCCACCATCCCCCTTCTCGTACTCCACCGAAAAAATAACCCAGCCGCAGTTGCCCTGCTGGCTTACCTATACCAACCCCGACACCCACCGGATTATCTTGAGGAACCTGGACCGTTCACCGCTCTACCAGGGCGTCATCAAGGGCGTCGGGCCTCGATATTGCCCCTCCATCGAGGACAAGGTGGTGCGCTTCTCAGAGCGGGAGCGGCATCAGATTTTCGTGGAACCCGAGGGACGAAGCACCAGCGAGACATACATAAACGGTCTCTCCACCAGCCTGCCCATAGATGTGCAGATGAAGGTGCTGCGTACCATACCGGGTCTTGAGAGAGCGGAGATAATGCGGCCCGGCTACGCCATAGAGTACGACTTCGTCCCCCCTACACAGTTAAGACCGACCCTGGAGACCAGGCTCGTCTCAGGCCTCTACCACGCCGGCCAAATAAACGGGACATCGGGCTACGAGGAAGCAGCCGCACAGGGAATCATGGCGGGTATAAACGCAGCCCTGTATTGCCGTGGGGAAGAAGGTTTGGTCCTGGGCCGCCATCAGGCCTATACAGGCGTCCTCATCGATGACCTGGTGACCAAGGGAACGCAGGAGCCTTATCGTATGTTCACCTCCAGGGCGGAACATAGACTCCTGCTGAGGCAAGACAATGCAGACCTGCGTCTGCGCGAGCAAGGGAGGGCTCTGGGCCTGGTTAATGATGAGGATTACATGCGATTCAGAGCAAAAGTCGAAGCCATTGGGATGGAGCTGACTCGCCTTGAGAAGACCATGGTGAACCCCTGTAGGGAGAACAACCTCAAATTGAAGGAGATGGGAAGCTCGCCCCTGAACAAGCCGGTCTCCCTCAAAGAGCTGCTCAGAAGACCCGAGATTTGCTATTGCGACATAGGTTCATTTGGCGATGCGCCCCTTCTTCCCGGAGGGGAAGCGGCGGATGAAGTGGAAGCCCAGGTGAAGTATGAGGGCTATATCCGCAGAGAGCAGACCCGAGTGGAGAGCATGAAGAAGCTGGAGGGCGTACGCATTCCTGATGATTTCGATTATTTCCGGCTGGAGGGCCTCTCATCGGAGGCGGTCGAGAAGCTGACAGAAATGAAGCCAGCCTCCCTTGGGCAGGCATCGCGCATATCCGGAGTTACCCCTTCGGCGATTTCCATACTCATGGTGCACCTTAAAAAGCACTGCGGACGTTGACCTCGCCATGGAGCTACGTTCCCTGATAGAGAAAGGATTCAAGGCCTCCGGCTTCGACCTGTCGCCCCAGCAGAGGGATTCTCTGGCCATTTTGTTACAGGAGCTGGAGCGCTGGAACAGGAAGATTAATCTTACCGGTCTCAAGAGCGATGAAGCCCTGGTGAAAGTGTTGCTTCTGGGTTCGGCCGCCTTTCTCAGCGCGCACACCTTCCGCGCGGGCGAGAAGGTCCTTGACCTGGGTTCGGGCGCCGGGTTTCCCGGCATACCCCTGAAGATATTGTTCCCGGAGATGGACCTCACACTGTTGGAAGCCAACGGTAAAAAGATCGCTTTCCTCAAGCATGCGGTGCGAACGCTGAAATTGTCTGAAGTCCGCTGCATGCAGGGCCGGGCGGAGGAACTCGGCCGGAAAGAGGAGATGCGCGAGAGCTTTCAGGCGGTGACGGCCCGTGCGGCGGGAAAACTGGGTATGACTCTTGAGGTTGCCGCTCCCTTCATAGCTTGCGGAGGCCTCTTCATAACCATTAAGGGCTCCAGTTATCCGGCGGAGCTGGAAGCGGCGATGGAAGCCGCCTCACGCGTAAACATGGAATTTTTGCGAGCGGTCTCCCCGCCGTGGGCTGACAGGAGCCTGCATCTCCTCGTTTTTAAAAAGGTTCCAACCAAACATTTTCTTGATTGATTTATGCCTTTGGGTTATACTCGGCACATGATTTAATTATCATTGCAGCGGGAGCCGCAGCTGCATATCATCGGGAATGGCATGGGAAAAGTCATCAGTGTTTCCAACCAGAAAGGGGGTGTGGGTAAGACAACCACTGCAGTGAACCTCGCCGCCTGTCTGGCCGCAGGCAAACGCAGGACTCTTCTGGTGGACATGGATCCTCAGGGTAACGCCTGCAGCGGCCTGGGGATCGACAGGAGCAAAATAAACGGCAACGTCTATCAGGTTTTTACAGGAGAAAAATCTATCGGCGAAACCACTGTCTCTACTACCCTTCCCCGTCTCAAGCTGGTGCCCTCCACGGTAGACCTCATCGGTGCGGAGATAGAACTGGTTAGTGTGCAGGGCAGGGAAATGCGTCTTAAAGAAGCGCTGAAGCCTATCCTGGAGCTATATGATTACATAATAATAGACTGCCCTCCTTCCCTTGGGCTTCTTACTCTTAACTCCCTTGTAGCTGCGGACTCCGTTCTTATCCCCATACAGTGTGAATACTACGCGCTTGAAGGTTTGAGCATGCTCCTCCAGACCATTCAACGAGTACGCAAAACCATAAATCCCCGGCTATCCATAGAGGGAATACTCCTGACCATGTACGATGGCAGGACGCTCCTCTCGCAGAAGGTGGTGCAGGAGATTAAAGAGCATTTCGGACAGCGCGTCATGAAAACGGTCATTCCCAGAAACGTACGTCTGGGCGAAGCGCCCAGTTTCGGCAAACCTATAATATTGTACGACCTCCGCTCCCGAGGAGCAGAAGCTTATATTAACCTGACGAGAGAAGTGGTGTTCAATGCAGCGAGAAGTTCTTGGAAGAGGAATTAAGGCGCTAATACCGGATGTAGCAGAAGAGGCTCTCGGGCAGGTTTCCGAGTTGCCCGTGGACAAAATACGTCCCGGAAAGTATCAGCCCCGGGAAAACATTGCCCCCGATTCCCTCGACGAGCTGGCGAGTTCGCTCAGAGAGAAGGGCATAATCCAGCCACTCGTGGTGAGGTCCGCCGGAGAGGGGTACGAACTGGTGGTGGGCGAGCGCAGGTGGCGTGCGGCCCAGATAGCGGGTTACGAGACGGTTCCCGCCATTATAAAGGATTTGAGCGACCTGGAAGCCCTTGAGACCGCTCTGATTGAGAACACCCAGCGCC
>CAYVLI010000292.1:0-4034 GCA_964452105.1 uncultured Nitrospinota bacterium | reverse complement strand
GCTTGATGGCCTTCAAAGTGTCATTCGGCAGCCAATCCCCCGTCTTCTCGAAACTTGCCTCTCCGGCCATTATCTGAAACCAGGAAATGGCTTTTTTGCCTCCGTATGCTTTTTCGATCCCGGCGTCGAGCACTCGCTTGGTGGCTCGCCAGATATCCGGCCCTACACCATCTCCTTCTATGAAGGGTATGATGGGGTGGTTGGGGACTTTAAGCTTGCCTCCCTCCTCTTTGATTTCCTGTCCATCCCTGGGTGGCGATAAGACGCTGAACTTTACCATTTACCAACCTCACTTGATTTTTCTGTTTGTAGTTTTTCCAAAATCAGCCCGAGATAGCCCCATCTCTGTTTCAGACTCCAGGATTAAGCAGGACATATCTCTTTGCGCAGACGGTAAATAAAAACCTCTCCTTCAAATATCTTCCGACTATAATGGATGTCAGCGCGCGACCATAAGCTCCGTGATGCGCTTGAGCGCCGACATGTCAATCATAGTTTAATAACCTCAAGCAAGCAGCGCCTCGAAAAACAGATTAGGCCCTGAGCCGATAGCTAAAGTCTCTTGCGAAGAGGCCGTTACACAGAACATCAGGCGGGGTTATCGAGTTCCTCTGAATAATTGCAGGGTAAGAGTACTCTTGAAAATTATTTATTTCGGTTCACTATCCTCCCTGTAGATGGGCTTTAATTCAGCCTTAGCTGTACAATGCCCGATTTAGAGTCTCTGTACAGGAAAAAGGGAGAAATATGATTAATCAGTTAGAGGAACACAATCAAACACGGCCCCACCATAACAGAACATGAATGAATGTCAAGAATTAATTATGTTAATAATTATAGGTAAATGGGGTGTTTTGCTTGAGCCTGGCGTTAATTTGAAAGCCAATTTCAAGCCGCTGAGATAAAACACCTTGAACGCATCGACCCCGGAAGATATATTCAGTTATCCCAGGTGAATAAAAGACTGCTGAGAGCTCATCTTTATAAAAATTTTGATCGAGTCCAGAACATGAAAAGAACACCCATCATTGCTATTACCGCCGGTGACCCCATAGGTATAGGGCCGGAGGTCGTTGTCAAAACGCTCCTGTGTGAGGAATTATATCGAATCTGCTCCCTTCTGGTAATCGGGGATGTCCGGGCCCTAAAACAGATATCCGACCACCTGGGGCTGACCATAGACCTGCACGCCGTCGAAGACTTGAAGGATTGCATTTATAAAGAAGGCTCGGCGGAAGTCCTCCACATGGGAAATCTCCCTGATAGCGAGATACCGTGGGGGCGTCCCTGCGCAATATTTTGCAAAACGGCCATAGAGTATGTGGAAGCAGCCATCGAGCTCTGCGCGGCCGGAGCAGTTGACGCCATGGTCACCGCCCCGGTAAACAAAGGGGAACTCGTGAAAACGGGATTCATGTTCACCGGCCACACCGAACTTCTGGCGAGGCGGACAGGCACTAAGGATTACGCCATGATGCTGGCGGGAGAAGGTTTTAGGGTCGTTCTCGCCACCACCCATATTCCCCTGATCGATGTGGCTTCCAGCATCAACGAGGAAAAGCTGCTCTCCCTGCTCAGGCTTATAAATCGTTCCATGCCGCTCTTCGACATAGACAGGCCCCGCATAGGAGTCGCTGCCCTCAATCCGCACGCCGGCGACGAAGGCGCTATGGGAAAAGAAGAAATAGAAGAGATAATACCGGCCATCCAGAAGGCGGGTTCCGAAGGCATAGATGTTTACGGGCCCTATCCCGCCGACTCCCTCTTCACACCCTCCAACAGGAAGAACTACGATGTGTTACTGGCCATGTACCATGATCAGGGCCTGATTCCCCTTAAGGCCGAGTCGTTTCAGAGCGCCGTCAATATAACTCTCGGCCTCCCCATCGTCCGAACCTCAGTGGACCACGGCACCGCTTACGACATAGCAGGCAGAGGGCTGGCTGATCCCACGAGCCTCATCAACGCGGTAAAGGTAGCCGCCAAACTGGTTCGGAGGAGAAGCCAGAGCGGTGAATAAGAAGAAGTCACCCACCCACAGACAGTTCCGCAGCAGGAGAAAAAAGCCGCGCCTCGGCCAGCACATCCTCGCAGACGCCTCGGTAATAAGGACTATCATCGAGGTCGCCCGTTTGTGCGAAGAAGACCATGTCCTCGAAATAGGGGCGGGAACGGGCGTCCTCACATCGGCCGCGGCGCCCCTGGTGAAACATCTCACCGCCCTGGAAGTAGATGCAAGGCTCTGTGCCCTTCTCGGCCGGAGACTCTGTCATCATCACAACCTCACCATCATAAACGCCGATGCCCTCACTTTCGACTACTGCACACTCGATTCCCCCTTTAAGGTCATCGGCAACCTACCCTACAATATAGCCACCCCGCTGCTAATGCGATTGATAGAAGACAGACACCTGATAACAGATATGACCTTGATGTTCCAGGAAGAGGTTGCTAAGCGACTGACCGCTTCGCCGGGCGGCAAAGACTACGGCGCGCTCACCATTAAGGTACAGGTCTATGCGAAAGTGGAAAAATGGCTCACCGTGCCGCCCCGCTCCTTTCGCCCTCCACCCAGGGTAAAATCAGCACTGGTGAAGGTTAATTTCCTCGAAAAACCACGGGTGTCCCCCGGAGACCGGAAACTCTTCGTTGAAATTGTGGAGGCCGCCTTCGCCCACAGGCGCAAGACCATAAAGAACAGCCTCGGAATCGCTCTCCGCTCCCTGGTGGACGAAAAGAAGATAGAAGGGGCGCTGCAAGAGGCGCGAATAGACCCGACAGTTCGTGGAGAGACTCTCAGTCTGGAGGACTACCTTGAATTGAGTGACCGCATAGGAATGATTTTAAGCGATTGATAATGAACCCCGTGAACGCTCATGCGCCTATCTAATTCATCGGTGTTTTCCGCCTGGTCGATAGCGCGCAGGGTAAGCCTCTTCTTTGCTTCATTTCTCAGTGTAGGATATCACCGGTCCTGCTCCAGCGAATCTTATGAAAAAGATGCTCATTCTTGTTCCAGGAGAAATATATCAGGAAGGCCTTGCCCTTTATCTTCCTTATATCCAGAAGGCCCCAGTAGCGGCTGTCCATACTGTTGTCCCGGTTATCTCCCATCATGAAAAGGCGCCCCGGGCTCACGAAGACCGGGCCGAAGTCCACCCTGTTCCTGATGTTAGGGTTATATCTTGCATATGGTTCGTCCAGCGGCTTGCCGTTTACGTAAACGGTTGTCCCTTTCATTTCTACCCACTCACCGGGTAATCCCACCACGCGCTTGATAAAATCTTTGCTCTCGTCCCTGGGGTATTTGAAAACTATTATGTCTCCCCGCTGGGGCTTCTCGAACCAGAAGATAAACTTGTTGACCAATATGTGGTCGCCTATCTTCAGCGTGGGTATCATGGAGCCCGAAGGTATCTTAAAGGCCTGGACAACGAATCCTCTTATCAGGAAAGCAGCGACAACGGCAATTATTATAGACTCCGCATATTCCCTGCCCGTAGATTTATTCTTGGCTTTTTTCAGTTCCTCTGCCATTATCCCCTCTTCCTTTAATCATCGAGTTTCAGCACCGCCATGAACGCCTCTTGTGGAACATCCACGCGGCCCAACCTCTTCATTCTCTTTTTCCCTTCCTTCTGTTTTTCCAGCAGCTTACGCTTTCTTGTCACATCTCCTCCGTAACATTTTGCGGTAACATTCTTGCGCAGCGCTTTCACTGATTCCCTGGCTATTACCTTGTTTCCTATGGCTGCCTGAATTATCACCTCGTAGAGCTGTCTGGGTATCTCCTCGCGCAGCCTGCTTATCAGCTGCTTTCCCCTGTGGTACGCCTTGTCACTGTGCACTATCAACGAAAGCGCATCCACGGGTTCACCGTTTATGAGTATGTCCAGTTTAACCAGATCGGAAGACCTGTATTCGATGGACTCATAGTCTAAAGACGCATAACCCCTGCTAAGAGATTTAAGTTTATCATAAAAATCTACTATTATTTCGTTCAAAGGCAACTCATAGTTTAACACCACCTTGCT
>CAYVLI010000291.1:0-4087 GCA_964452105.1 uncultured Nitrospinota bacterium | reverse complement strand
GTTTTCCATCCAGAGGCATAGAGACCGATAAAGACATCGCCGAGAGGAAAGAGCTACTTCGAATGATAGGCTATAAGCTGTAAAAAGAGGGGGAACCCCTTTGCGAAAGAGTTCCATCAACTTTCATCATTCAAATAATATGGCAGGCGATCTGTCTGGCTTCGTCGATATACTGGAGGATAGGGCCTTTTTCGGAGCAGAGGGGCGCTGCCATTCCGCAGCGGGGATGGAAGCGGCAGCCGGCAGGGGGGTCGAGCGAGCTGGGCACCTCGCCGGGGAGGATTATCTCCTCCCTGTACTCGTCGGGATGAGAGGGCAGGGCGGCGGAAAATAGGGCTTTCGTATATGGATGCCGCGGGTCGGTGGCGAGCTCCTTCGCTGGAGCCAGCTCCACTATTTTGCCCAGATACATGACTGCAATTATATCGCTCATGCAGGTCACCACGCCCAGGTCGTGGGCTATGAGCAGGTAGCTCAGGCCGAGCTGTTCCTGGAGGTCCATGAGCAGGTTCATTATCTGAGCCCTTATGGAAACGTCCAGGGCGGAGACGGGTTCGTCCAGGATGATGAGGTCCACGCTGAGGGACAGCGCCCTGGCTATGGCTATCCTCTGCCGCTGTCCTCCGCTGAACTCGTGGGGGAAAAGCGAGGCCGACTCGGGGCTGAGACCGACCATCTCCAGCAGCTCCGCCAGCCGCTTTTTCACGGTCGTTTTGGGTAACACCTCGTTCACAATCAAAGGTTCGGTTATGATATCCCCCACGCGCATCCTGGGGTTCAGGGAGCTGTAGGGGTCCTGAAAAACCACCTGCACAGACTTCCTGTATTCCTTCAAACCTTCTCCCCGGAGCTTCTGCACTTCCTTTCCCCGGAACAGGATGCTGCCCGAGGTCGCTTTCTCCAGCAGAAGTATCAGCTTCGAGGTGGTGGTCTTGCCGCAGCCCGATTCGCCCACCAGCCCCAGGGTCTTGCCGTAAGGAACGGCGAAACTCACGCCATCGACGGCCTTTATCCATCCCGTCACCTTCTGCTGAACGAGGCCTTCACGGACGGGGAAATATTTTACCAGGTCGCTAACCTCTAAAAGATAACCGCTCATGAAAAATCCGCCCCATCCCGCACGCTGCGGGATTCACACAGCCAGCACCTGGAAAAATGCTCATCAGCCAGCCTGTATTCGGGCGGCGCCTCCTTCCGACAGCGGTCCATGGCTTTACCGCAGCGAGGGTGGAAACTGCAGCCATCAGGCAGGTCTGCGAGGTCCGGCGGCTGGCCCTCGATAGTTATCAACCGTTCTTCGTGGTAGTTCACACCGGGCACTGACCCCAGTAGCGCCTCGGTGTATGGATGAGCGGGATTGTTGAATATTTCACGCACCGGCGCCTTCTCCATGATCTTACCCGCGTACATGACGGCCACGTGGTCGCACATCCTGGCTACTATGCCAAAATTGTGGGTTATGAATATCATGGATAGCCTGTTTCTCTGCTGTATCTCCTTGAGGAGCCTGAGATATTGGGCCTGAATGGTGAGGTCCAGGTTGGTGGTGGCCTCGTCGGCTATGATGAGCCCGGGCTCGCATGATATGGATATGGCGCCCACGATGCGCTGCCTCATGCCCCCGCTCATCTGGTGGGGGTACTCCTTTCGCCGCGTTTCAGGGGAAGATATCTTTACTGCGGACAGCAGGCTCCTGACCCTGTCCATAAGCTGTATGCCGGAGAGCTTGTTATGGAGCTTCAGCGGCTCGGCGATCTGGTCGCCTATCGTGTAAAGCGGGTTAAGGGAGACCATGGGGTCCTGAAGTATCATGGAGACCTTCTTGCCCCTGATCTTTTGCATCTCTTTTTCCTCCTTTTCCAGGAGGTCTTCACCGCCTAAAATTATGCGGCCTCCCACTATCCTTGCCGCAGCGGGCAGGAGTCTCATTATGGAGAGGGAGGTGACCGTCTTACCACAGCCAGACTCCCCCACCAGGCCCATAATCTCTCCTTCGGCCAGGGAAAAGTTTACTCCGTCCACGGCCTTCACCACTCGCTTCCCCTTCTGGGTGAAGAAGTAGGTCTTGAGGTCTTCTATTCTCAACAGTGTTCTGTCGGCGGTCAGTACATTCATCACAATTGCCTGAGCTGGGGGTCCAGGCGAACCCTGAGCCAGTCTCCCAGAAGGTTTGCGGCCAGCACCACGCACATGATGGCCAGGCCCGGGAAGACCGTCAGCCACCAGTAGCCGGCCATGAGACCCCGTTTCCCGTCCGAGAGCATCAGGCCCCAGGCTGGCTTGGGCGGCGGCACACCCACTCCCAGGAAACTCAGCGACGCCTCGGCTATTATCACAACACCTATGAACAGCGTGGCCATGACCGCTGCGGTGTTCAACACGTTGGGCAGAATATGTTTGAGCATTATCCTCCTTTTGCTGCATCCGGCTACGACGGCCAGGCTGACGAAATCGCGCTCCTTGAGACTGAGCACCTCACCCCGGATGACCCGGGCATAGCGGGTCCAGAAGACGCCGGCAAGTATTATGATTATGTTCAGTTCGCTTGGCCCCAGGAGGACGGCCAGAAAGATGGCGAAGACCAGGGCGGGAATGGCTATCCAGGCGTCCACGATGCGCATGATGACTTGATCTATCCATCCCCCCAGGTAACCGGAGAGTATTCCTATACCAGTACCGATGGCCCCCGCCACGAGGGCGGTGGTGAATGCCACGATGACCGAAATCCTGGCTCCGTATATGAGACGGCTGAGGATATCTCGTCCCTGCTGGTCAGTGCCCAGGAAGTAGGTCAAGCTCCCCTTGTCATACCAGAAGGGCGGCAGGTTCCTCTCCCCCAGAATTCCGACCTCAGGATTATGAGGAGCCAGCAGGTCTGCTAAAATGGCGGTGAAAATCAACACTGCTATTATGATAAGCGGCCCCGTGGGGGCCTCTTTAACCATGGCCATGAACCGACGCCACCTCCCCGGCTCGGTGAGGCGGGCTTCCGTTACCTCAGCGCCTTCGGAACCTGCCTCGGGAGCTTTCCCGGCTCCCTCATCATATTGCTCAATCGACTTCATTATTCGTACCTGATCCTGGGGTCTATGTAGGCGTAGAGCACGTCCACGGATAGGTTTATCAACACAATCATTACGCCTGCCATGAGCACCACCGTCTGCACCACCGGGAAGTCCCGTCCCGTTATGCCGTCGTAAAGCAACTGACCGATGCCCGGCCAGGCAAAGATGGATTCTATTACGACGGCGATGTTTATCATGAGCACGAAGTTGATGCCTGCCAGTGTAACCACCGGGATGAGTGCGTTCTTAAAGGCGTGCTTTATGATGACCCTGCTTTCCGGCACACCCTTTATTCTGGCCAGCTTGATGTACTCGGCCCCCAGCACCTCCAGCATGGAGGAGCGGGTGAGACGCATGTGGGCGGCGGTGAAATAGCCGCTCAGAGAGACGGCGGGCATGATGAGATGCTTTAAACTCCCCGTGCCCGCGGTGGGAAGCCATTTCAGATAGATGGAAAAAATCAGTATGAGTATTAGTCCCAGGAAAAAGCTGGGGAGGGACATCCCTATCAGCGCAATAATCTTTCCAAAGCGGTCCCACCAACGGTCTACTTTCACCGCCGAGATTATTCCCACCGGAAGCCCGAGTATCAGAGATATGGCCATGGCCGCCAGGGCGAGCTGGATGGAGTATGGGAGGCGCTGCCAGTAAAGCTCTGTGGCGGGCACGCGGTAGGAGATGGAAATACCCATATCCCCCTTCATGGCGTTCTTGATGAAGTAGTAGTACTGGACATGATAGGGTCTGTCCAGCCCGAACTCGTGGCGGATGGCCTCCAGGTCCGCCTCGCTGGCATCGGGCTCAGCCATGAGGATGGCGGGGTCTCCGGTCAAACGCACCAGGACGAAGATGGTGAGGCTCAGGACAAACAATGAGATAACAGCATAAATAACACGTTTGGCGATGTATCTCTGCATCCCTGAGCCTCACCTCTGCGCCGGGGCGTCGTCAATTATGGCAGCCGCCACACCTGATAAACTTCGGTTTATTTCAGTTCGATATCTTCAAAGGGCCCGGTATAG
>CAYVLI010000290.1:0-4124 GCA_964452105.1 uncultured Nitrospinota bacterium | reverse complement strand
AGCAGCGTTAGGGCCAGGGCGTCGTCGATATCGTCGCCTATGTCGGTGTCGAATATAACGTCCACTATGCCCGCTCCATCAGGCGCTCTGAAGAGGATGATTTACGGGTACTAAAGTTTTTATCGGTCCCGGGTTGCATCAAACGATGGGAATTAGTAAGGGAGGAATTAATAGCGCACATTTCACAACGGGTTATCCGGGGCTGTTTCTCTCTCTTTTCATCTATGTGGAGAATATTATTCTTTCTCCTTCAGGAGTTTTTGTAGATGGTCCATTATTTCTTCTTTGCTCAACCCCTCCTGTCGAAGCTGCTTGATAATCCTGAGTTCTATTTCTTTCCGGAGTTCTCTCTTCGCTTCTTCCCTCTTTTCCTTCAAGGCGGCTCTTTTTTTCGTCGAGGGCCTGGGTCTTTTTATCAACCGCTGAGGTCTCGGGGCAGGCAGCGCAGGCGGCCTCCCCTCCCCTTTGCCCCCCGAATAAGTTACCCGCAGCGAATAGAGTATATCTCTCCCCTCTTTTCTTCCGAAGACGGCTAAGTGCGATACGTTTGCCTTGCTGCGCAGCGCTCTGATGACCCGGTCTATGCCCTTGTTCAGGGGGACTCCGTCGAAGCTGACATCCGCTTTGACACTCTGAGAGAAACCGGAGGTCGTCAGCTTGAACTTCGCCTCATCGGCTATTGCGCGTAAAAGCTGCTCAGCCTCGACGTTTACCGCGTTTACGGAAAGCTGTTTTCCATCGAAGCGGACTTTGAGCACCCTCTCCTTTTCGGCGGATATAGACGAAGCGGGCAGAATGAGGAGTGCGGTTGCCAGCAGAACAACCGAATATATGAAGCTGCGGACGACCCTTTCAACTACAGCCGATTTCAACTTTGACCGCTCCTCCAACGACAGCCCCGGGTCGGTATTAACGTAAACAATCCATGAGCGCGACCACGTTCTTGACCTTATCCAGCTCCATGAGCATCTCCAGGGATTTTTCTATTTTCTCGGAGCTGAGCGCCTGCGCGGCGCACTCGCGGTATTTGTCCGTTATCTCGCTCTCGCTCAGCGGGATATCCGGGTCGCCCTTGGGCGCATTTGCCTGCTGGGTAAACGATTTGCCGCTCCTGGTGTGAACGGTAACTATAGCCGGGAGCCTTCCCATCCCTGGCCCCATGAACTCGGGGTGAGCGAACATGTTGACCTTCTTGATAAGCTCCTGAATCCCGCTGTCCTGAGCCATTGCGTCTGTGAACTGAGCGACTCCCGCTTTCCCCTCGGCCACGGCCACGGCCATGCAGTACTGCATGCTGAACTTCCCCTCCAGGGCCGTACGAGGCCGGTCGTGTATCAGGATATTAGGTGTAATTTCGTTGACTCCGCAGTCTATCTTTTCCACATCTGAGGGGGAGATGCGATTTTCAGCCACAAGCTTCAGCATGGCGTCCAGCGCCGAATGGGTGCATCGGCATGAGGGATAGGGTTTAACCCCTACGCCGGGGGAGACCACTTCGAAAGGATCACCCAGATTTTCCACGGCCTTATCTGCGTCGAATTTTCCGTTTTCAGTGAAAACGTGGCAGAAGCCCAGGGGTTTCTCCAGTGCGTCGAAATCGGCCGTGAAACCGCGGCTTGCCAGCATAGCAGCTACCATCCCTCCCCGGGCGGCGTTACCTGCGTGAAAAGGTTTGGTCATGGAGCCGAAATTGAGCCGCACTCCGGATGCCTCGGAAGCGGCGATGCCCAGAGCCATGCGCACCTGCTGGGCGTTCAGCCCAAGCATGCGGGCGCTGGCGGCGGTCGCTCCGAAAACTCCCAGGGTGGCGGTTGCGTGCCAGCCCTTTTCGTAGTGATTGGGGTTGACGGCCCTGCCCAGCTTGGCCTCTACCTCGAAGCCCACGATGTAAGCCTCCAGCACCTTCTCGCCGGAAGCGCCCGATTCCTCTCCCAGCGCCAGAACGGAGGGAACCAGCGGCACCGACGGATGGCCGGACATCGATTGAGTTACGTCATCGTAGTCCAGCGCATGGGCCATCGTGCCGTTGGCCAGAGCAGCGTGCGGGCTGTCGGTGCGGAACCCGCCCCCTATTACGGTAGCCACGGGGTTTCCCCCCAGGTCCTTCACGAAACCGGTGATTATTTTCCCGGCCTCATCGGCCGTACCTGCGATGGTGACTCCGACGCAATCCAGTATGGCGCTCCTGGCCGCAACTACCGCCTCCTCGGGGATCGAATCTATTGAACAACCCTCGATGAACCGGGCCATCTCTTCAGTAGTTCCCATGACCAGCCCTCCCTATGGCAAGGTTTTTTAAAATTGCAGCATGCATGGATTTTCCCATAGAGAGCATATAATAATTTACACTGTGGTTAAAGCGGAAAAAAATGAAAGCCCCGGGTATTTCATGAGGCGCTTTTATGTCGGCTCGGCAGAGGTTCACCAAGTCCCTGGCGTAACTCAGCATGACAGGGCAAGCTCCGAGCTTGTCATTCTGAGCGAAGGGAAGAATCTCTGCTGCATTTTGACGTATTTTTGAGAGAACATAGGAGTTAATAGAAGTGGAATAGCGGTTTTCAGGCGCTGTCTGTTGCGGGCGGCGCCCTTGCCATGAAGCATGTGTGGTTGATCTGGATTCCCGCTTTCGCGGGAATGACAGTGAAGGAGCGTGAATGACAGTGGAGGAGCGGGAATGACACAGGGATGCCACCCTTTTGAGGATGGAAGCATCACTCATCAAGCAGAATGTGTGGGGCGAACCCTGGATTCATCCGGGGGACTTTTTTTTGGAGTAACTCCTGCCACTGAAACTTATTGACAGTCCCCGGCGCAGTTGATAACTTTAACCCGCCTTCTATCCTTTGGGAGCGTTGAAAATTCAGCTTAAATTAGCGGGATAGTGCACTCGTAAAGGGGCCGATCATGATAAGAAAAATAGACCATCTGGGAGTTGCGGTGAAGAATGTTGAGGAATCGGCTAAATTCTATAGAGATATCCTCGGACTCGAAACCGGCGAACCCATGGAGCGTCATGGGATGAAAATGGTCTTCGTGAAGATAGGAGAGAGCAACTTCGAGCTCATCGAAGACCAGAACCCCGACAGCGTCATCGCCAAATACATAGAGAAAAAGGGAGAAGGCATACACCACGTCTCGATGGTGGTGGATGATATAGAAGCCGAGTTGAAAGCCGTGAAGGAGAAAGGCGTGACCCTCATAGATGAAAAGCCCAGAATAGGCGCCGAAGGCTTTCCCGTGGCTTTCCTGCACCCCAGGAGCACCAACGGGGTGTTGGTGGAATTTTGCCAGAAAGAAGATTAGACAGCTTTTTATACCAAACGACCGTTTGAGAAAGAGTCCTTTTCAATCCTGATGGGAGAAAGCCGAAATGTCAGAGCCCTTATTGAAAGAAGTGAAGGGCAGGATATGTACCCTTACAGTCAACAATCCCGGCAAACTCAACTCCCTTGACCCCGATATACTGACCGGTTTCCACCGGATTTTAGGGGAGTTGAACAACGATGATGAAGTGCGCTGCGTGGTGGTGCGAGGCTCGGGAGAGAAGGCCTTCTCCGCGGGCTACGATATATCCAAGATACCCATAAGCGAAAAGGGCCACGCGACGGAGCCACAGCCCGCTCACACCATTCTCAAGCTCGGCTGTGACGCCATCGCCAACTACAAGTACCCGGTAATAGCCATGATAAGGGGGCACTGTGCGGGCGCAGGGATGGAATTGGCCGCAAGTTGCGACATACGAGTCGCTTCCGATAACAGCAGGTTCATGATGCCGCCCGCCAAGTTAGGAGTGCTTTACAGCTACCACGGTACGCAGAAATTAATCGATGTGGTGGGGCTGGCGAACACCTGCGAGATATTCTTCACCGGCCGGAGGTTCGATGCGCAGCGGGCCAGGGAAATCGGCCTGGTCAACCACGTGGTCGAGCAGGAAGAACTGGAGGATTTCACCTATCAAATGGCCGAGGAGATAAGCGGTAACGCCCCCCTGACCCTCATAGCCTCCAAGAAGATAATAGCCAGAAGCCTCAAGTATCGAGTCATGCCGCCCGAAGTCCTTCAGGAGATAGCGGCCCTCACCCATACCGTGTTCAACAGCGAGGACGTGAAGGAAGGGCAGAAGT
>CAYVLI010000289.1:0-4132 GCA_964452105.1 uncultured Nitrospinota bacterium | reverse complement strand
CGGTATCATATATGATGTAGCACGAACGGGGATCCCTGTCTCTGGGCTGGCCCACGCTGCCCACGTTAACGATGTACCTGTGCCCATCCTCGAGGCGCATCGAACCGGGACCACCTGTGCTTACCCGGCCTTCGCAATCCATGCAGAACACTTCGGGTACATGAGAATGGCCTATAAAGCAGACCCTCGTCGTGAAGGCTTCGTAATTCTCCTCCGCCTGCTCCACCGTGGACAGATAGTCCCAGTCCAGGGGGTCCAACGGCGTGGCGTGGACAACCGTTAAATCCTCCATGAGAATGCTCACTTCCAGGCCCCTCAGGTAATCAACATCATCCGCGCTCAGCCTGTTCCTGGTCCACATGATCGCCCTGGAAGCGGAAACGTTGAAATAGGAAGGCTCTCCTTTACCGCAGGCTACGTAATCATGGTTGCCGACCACGGCCGCATCCGCCATGTACCTCACCATTTCGATTACCCCAACAGGGTCTGCCCCGTAACCCACGGCATCCCCCGCGAACACTATCCTGTCCACTCTCTGGCTCTTGATAGAAGCAGAGACCGAATGCAGTGCTTCCAGATTCCCATGCACATCTGAAATAACCGCCAACCTCAAAAAGGCCCCTTCACGAATGATTATCCGTTTAGCTACTTACCGCCGCTCCAGGTGACCTCCCAGTCGATCTTATCCCCGCAGCCGGCAGCGACTACGCGGGCAGTTTCTTCCATGGCCTTGAGACGATCAACAGACTCCTCGATTATCCTGGCCGTAAACCCCTCCTCGCTGTTCCCTCTCAGAAAGGAATAACCGATGAATATGCCTTTAAGCATGGCCCTGATCAATTCCTCGTACTCCCAGGATTGGAAGTCCTCAACCGGTACAGGTGCGCTGAAACCACCCACTCCCATATCCTTTGTGATTCCCACCAGCTCTATGAACATCCTCTCCAGGTCCGAAGGCAAGATCTTCTCAGCCCTGCCCAGACCGTATGCCATCACCATTTCGGCCTTGAGCTTGGCGCACCCCATGAGAACTACCTTCTCACTCCTCGCCCCTTTCAGGCCTCCCTGAATCAGGGCACGGGAGAGGCGTCCGCACAACAGCCAGTCAACCCACCCGGCGGTACCCCTGAGCGGGATTCTGTCTTCGAAAAGAGGGATAACGAGGAGACCCGCCCCGGCCAGATGCAGGCGGGCGTTGGTTAGCTCCAGCTTCAGCACCCCGCCTTAGCCTCCCGGTTCACTTTATCCAGAATGCCATTTATGAAGGCCGAGGAACCCTCTCCGCCGTACCTCTTGGCCAGCTCCACGGCCTCATTGATGGTAACTTTATAAGGAATGTCGTACATATATTTGAGTTCGTAAATGGACATACGGAGAATGTTCTTATCTATCAGGGCCATCCTGCTGATGGACCAGTTCCGGCTCGCGGCCTTTATCTGTTCGTCCAGCTCCTCTTTCTTCGCCAGGGCGCCCTTTACCAGCCGAAGGGTGAAGTCCCTGACCTCCTCTGAAATGCGTTCACTCTCTCCCATTGCTTCAATTACCTGTTCAGGGTCCTTATCCACCATCTCCAGCTGATAAAGTATCTGAAGGGCTATCTCACGTGACTTGCGTCTTCCCCTCATCGCATCCTCAGCTCTCTATGGCCTTATACAGATTTACCATCTCCAGCGCCGATACAGCCGCCTCGAAGCCTTTGTTGCCCAGCTTCGTTCCCGCCCGCTCGATGGCCTGTTCCAGCGAATCCGTCGTAAGAACGCCGAAAGAGATGGGAACGCCGGTCTCAAGAGACGTGTTCGCTATCCCTTTGGTGACTTCGGCGGCTATATACTCGTGGTGGTTGGTGGCCCCGCGTATGACTGCACCCAGGCATATGACGGCATCATACTTCTTCTGTTGGGCCATCTTCTTGGCCACCAACGGAATCTCGAAAGAGCCGGGCACCCGCGCCACCACTATGTCCTTCTCTTTGGCCCCATGCCTGTAAAGAGCATCCAGAGCCCCCTCCAGCAGTTTCCCGGTTATGAAATCGTTGAACCTGCTGACCACTATACCGAACTTTAATCCCTCGCCCCTGAGCTGCCCTTCTACCGTCTTAGGCATGACACCATCCTCCGAAAAAATTAATCATACGAACCCGTGCCTGGCCAGGAACTCCGCGTTTATCCCGCCCGACCCCCGAAGAAAATCCTTATCGCCCCTGACTCCGTAACCGGTTAAAAGACGCTCTACATATTTCCCTATGATATCGCACTCAATATTAACCAGAGCCCCTTCGGCCTTTCGTGAAATGGTGGTTTCCCCGTAAGTAAACGGAATTATGGCCGCGTTGAAGCCGTCATTCCACACCCGCGCCACGGTGAGGCTTATGCCATCCACGGCCACGGAGCCTTTCGGCACCACATAGCGGATTATTTGTTCAGGCGCCTGAAAAGAGACTACGTATGATTCTCCTCGTCTGTTTATCTCAGCAATTCTGCCCGTTCCATCGATGTGCCCAGTCACCAGATGCCCGCCCATTTTCCCGCCCAGCCGCAGCGCCCTCTCCAGGTTCACCCTATAGCCGGGCTTCAATTCATTCAGATTGGTGGCGCTCATGGTTTCCGGAGTAGCTTCAACCGTAAATTCAGCTCCTGCGAAGCCCACCACCGTCAGGCAGACTCCGGCCACGGAAATACTGTCCCCCAATTCCATGTCCTCAAGCGTCTTCCGCGCGGCGATTGTAAACAAGTGTATATCGCCTCGCCTCTCGGCCCTGAGAACTTCACCGACCTCTTCTATTATACCGGTGAACATCGAGTCAACCTCATGTACCAGCCAGGTATCCCTCTACCAGCAGATCCCCTCCCATCTTCCTGCATCTCATCCTCTCCAGCCGCAACGCTTTCACGAGGCTCGCCGCCCCCCTACCGCCCACCACACCCGGTGAACTCCTGCCTCCGATTATCATGGGAGCCATAAAAAGCATTACCTTGTCCACCAGCCCCGCTTCAAGCATGGAAGCATTCATCTCCCCACCCCCCTCCAGGAGCAGGCTGGTTATACCCATTCCCCCCAGGCTCTTCATCAGCCGCTTCAGGTTCACCCGGCCCCGAGCGTCACCCAGGGCCAAAACCTTCACCCCCTCCAGAGCCTTCAGTCGGCGCAACTTTCCGGAATCCGCCCTTCCGGTAGTGGCAACCACCACCCGGGACCCCGGCTCAGTATCAAATATACGAGCCCCCAGAGGAACCCTCAACTTGCCGTCCACAACGATTCGCACCGGGTTCCGGCGCTTTCTGCCGTCCAGCCTTACGGTCAATCGAGGGTCATCTTTAATAACCGTCTCCGCTCCCACCATGACGGCGTCACAAGTCGCCCTCAGTCGATGCACCGCTCGTCTCGAAATCTCGCCGGTTATCCAGCGCGACTCTCCGGAGGAAGCGGCTATCTTTCCGTCCAGACTCATCCCTGCTTTCAGAATGACCAGGGGGCGGCCGGTAGTGACATGCTTTATGTAAGCCTCGTTCAGCTCGCGGGCCTTTCGCTCCAGGACACCGCAGGTTACTTTAATCCCCGCCTCCTCAAGTATTTTCAACCCCTTGCCTGCAACGAGAGGGTTAGGGTCCTCCATTGCCGCCACCACCTCTCCGACTCCGGCCCTCATGATGGCAGCGGTACACGGCGGCGTCCGACCCTCATGGCAGCAAGGTTCCAGGCTGACGTACAAAGTAGAACCCCTGCCTGCCGCCCCTGCCTGGGAAAGGGCCTCTATTTCAGCATGAGGCCGCCCAGCGGCATGATGATAACCCTTCCCTACAATCCTCCCCTTATTAACGATGACAGATCCCACCATGGGGTTGGGGCTGGTTCTCCCCATACCCCTGCGGGCCAGAGCAAGCGCGGTTCTCATGTACGGCTCATGCATAGCAACCCGGAAATCAGCCCTCCCCATCAGCCTCATCCTTAAGCCGGGCATGGGCGGCAGCCAATCTGGCTATGGGAACCCTGTAAGCCGAGCAGCTAACGTAGTTCAACCCCATGCCGTGACATATCTCCACTGATTCAGGGTCTCCCCCATGCTCACCGCATATTCCAATCTTAAGCTCCTCCCTGGTGCTGCGGCCCTTCTCGACCCCTATGCGCATGAGGC
>CAYVLI010000288.1:0-4146 GCA_964452105.1 uncultured Nitrospinota bacterium | reverse complement strand
AAGATGTACCACTGCGTCCAGTGCAAATCTTGCACGGAACGCTGTCCGCGCAGCAACCAGCCCTATACGGGAATCGCCATACTCAAGGAACTGGCGCGTGCCAGCGGCCTGTATCAGGAACCGTAAGGCGATTCAGACGTGCCGGGCAAGCGCCGGTCTTTTTAATACCATCCCCGACTCCCTTTTTACGGAACATACCAGATGGAAAACCCGCTGACACCGGAGCAACAGGACCCTTCCTATAAATGGCGGGCCACGGCCGTGGTCATGTTCGGCGGGTTCATGTCGGTGTTCAACATCGCCCTGGTGAACGTGGTGCTGCCGGAGATAATGGTGGCGGTACGCGCGGACGTGGAGAAGATAAAATGGGTCATTAACGGATACATGATCGCCCTGGCCGTGATGATGCCCATGACCGGATGGCTGGGGAAGAGGCTGACCAACAGGAATCTTTATACAGTGAGCCTGGCCCTGTTCACCCTGGGCTCCCTCCTCTGCGGAACCGCCTGGAGCGCTAATTCACTGATATTCTACCGGATACTCCAGGGCATAGGAGGCGGGGTCTTGATGCCCATATCCATGGCCATCATGATAACCGTCTTTCCTCCCAAGCAGCGGGGCATGGCCATGGCCATCTGGGGGCTGAGCACCGCCATGGGCGCATCCATCGGCCCCACCATCGGGGGATACCTGACCGATTTATTCAACTGGCGCTTCATTTTTTACATAAACGTCATCCCGGGGCTGGTGGGAACGGTGCTGAGCTCCGTGGTGCTCAAGAAAGAGGAGCCGGTGAGGGAGAAGTTCGACTTCCTCGGTTTCATTTCCATGGCCACAGCGCTGGTGAGCCTGCTGGTGGCCCTCAGTCAGGGCCGGACGGAAGGATGGCATTCGGACTACATACTGCGCCTGCTGGGAATATTCGCAGTCTCGTCGATCCTGTTTCTCATCGTAGAAAACAAGACGAAACATCCGCTGATAGACCTTTCCCTTTACAGGGACGCTAACTATTTCATAGCCTGCACCGTGTACATCATAATGGGGATGGGGCTTTACGGAAGCGGCTTCCTGGCCCCCCTGTTCATGATAAGCGTGCTGGGCTACTCGGTGCTGCAGGCGGCGGTAGTGCAGATACCGGGGTCAGCTATAGTCATCGCCACTACCAATATCTCCGGGAAAATAACCGATAACATCGACGCTCGTCCTCCCCTGGTGGCGGGTCTCATAGTCTGGTTCCTGTATATGCTGATATTTTCCATGGTTGACGTACGGATAAGTTATCTGGGGATGATGTGGGTTATGCTGGTCAGGGGCATAGCGTTAGGGCTGGTCATGCCCTCCAACACTACGGTGGCCATGAGCACCATAGACCCAAGGAAGATGACCATGGCCTCGGGCCTCTTGAACCTGAGCATGGTGCTCGGGGGGATGTTCGGTGTAGCAATACTCGGCTCCATGCTTGAGAGGAGAGAGTTGACCCACTACCTGAATTACGCCTCCTCCCAGAACGATGCATCTTATGCCACCGTCAGTGCCTTGAGCATGCTGCAGTCATTCTTCCAGAGACTGGGTTACGTGAGGCAGCAGGCCAGGGCGCTGGCGGTATCCTCCCTTGCAGGGGTTGTGAACAAGGAGGCTCTGGTAACCGCTTTTCAGGACTGTTTCGCCTTTCTCGCGGTTCTATACCTTGTCGTTCTCGTTCCAGTCTTTCTGATACGTAAAGCAAAAAGGTTATAATATATATTTACAGGAAGGCTGAAATCTGCTTTTATGTTTAATTGTTTCGAGTTGATGGAAAAGGGGAAACGTTTTTAAGGAGTTACTCCCATGGCAGTGAGACGCATTTTCGAATCCAGAACCCTCCAATGCCCCGAGAGCAAGGGTAAAACAGAGCTAACGGCCGGTTGGGAAGAAAAGAACGGTGTAAAAAACGAGCGGCATCTGGTTTACATAGAGTGCAAGAGCCCTCGCTTCTGCTGGTACGGCTCAGACGACTGCGCCTGGGGATGCTGGGACGAGCTGGAAAAAGAAGATAAAGAGTAGAGGACGTGGGGTACAGAGACCCGATATCATTGCTAATCTGCGCTTTTGTTTTCAGAGCGAGGTATAGCCGCCGTCTATGAGCAGCGACGTTCCCGTTACGTATGAAGATTCCTCAGAAGCAAGATACAGCGCACCGAAGGCCACATCCTCCGGTCTCCCCAATCTGCCCAGCGGTATGCGCCTCTCGTAAACCTTTCTTATCTTATCCGGTTCACCCGTCTGCGCCTGGATTATGTCCGCGGCCATCTGTGTCTCCGTGAGCATGGGGCAGATGCAGTTGACCCGGATATTATGTCTGGCGTAATCCAGAGCCATGTTCTTGGTCAGGAGCACTATGGCCCCCTTGGATGCGTTGTAGGCTCCGTAGTTTGCGCTGCCGATGAACCCGCCCACCGAGGCCATGTTTATGACTGAGCCGCCCCCGGCCTTTATCATCTCCGGGATGGCGAATTTGGAGCAGAGGAAGACGCCTTTGACGTTCACATCCATGACGCGATCCCAGTCCTCCTCGGAGAGCTCTGTGACGGTGCCGGGCGTCCAGATGCCCGCATTGTTCACCAGTACGTCCAGCCTTCCGAGGCTTTCCACGGCTTTTTCAACCATATTTTCGGCTTCGGCGGCCATCGTGACGTCCACCTTGCAAAACGCAGCGCGTCCGCCCGCTTCCTCGGCCATGCGGGCGGTCTCTCGGCCGTGGCTCTCGTTCACATCGGCCACCAGCACCGCCGCCCCCTCTCTGGCGAAGAGCAGGGCCACCGCACGTCCTATGCCCGCCCCAGCGCCTGTAACAATCGCAGCTTTTCCCTCAAGCCTCATGTGTTAGTCCGTAATTGTTGGAGATTCATCGACGGGAAATTAACCATATAAACCGATACCGCGCTACCTTCCCGTGAGTGTTCCTCATTCAGCAACCCGAATTGTAGCATTATGCTATTATACCGAGTTTAATATATAGCAGCAATGGTAACTCGTAAGTCAAATTGCACACGTACAATATAAAACCATTTATATTAAAATGCGGGAAGTGGGGAAGACCCTGTCTTTTGTCTTGACAATGGAGTGGAGGTTACTATAATCGCGGGCTTTCATTCAAACGAGAAATAAGCATGGCCTTCTTTTTCACTCTGCTCATCAACGGCCTGTTAGTGGGCGTCATGTACTCACTGGTGGCCCTGGGATTCGTGGTTACCTACAAAGCCATGAGCGTCTTCAACTTCGCCCAGGGCGAATTTGTGATGTATGGGGGCGTTTTCACGGCAACCGCCATGCAATATTATGGAATAGCCTGGCCCTTTGCCGTTGCCATCGGCATTATCGGCATGATTATCATGGGCCTCGCCGCAGAGAGAGCAATATTGCGCCCTCTGGTCAATCAGGGAGCGGATCACTTTTCCATGATAATGGCTACCATCGGTTTGGCTTCCATCCTCAGGGGGTCGCTTCTATTAGCCTGGGGTGCCGTGGTCCTTAACATAAACCTACCCACCAGAACCGCCCCCATCATCTTCCTGGATATGTTGGTGAAGCCCATCGCCATAGTGGGGGCCGTTATAAGCGCCGTTTTTCTGGTCGGCTTCACCTACCTCTTCATGCGAAGCCGCACCGGAATCGCTCTCCGCGCCGTGGCTGATGATAATGCCGCGGCATCGCTTATGGGAATCAATGTGAGGCGTTTCATTGCCTTCGCCTGGGCGCTATCGGGGATGGTGGCTGCCATAGGGGGTATCGTCTGGGGGAGCATGATTGGGGTGGACGTCTACCTCTCCGTTATGGGGCTCAAGGTGTTCCCCGTGGTGATCCTGGGGGGATTGACCAGCATTCCAGGCACCATCATTGCGGGCCTTATAGTGGGGGCGGTGGAAAGTGTCTCTGCGGGTTATATAGACCCATACGTAGGCGGGGGATTCAAGGATTTCGTCCCCTTCGTGGTCATCATAATAGTACTCTTCATACGGCCACACGGACTCTTCGGTGAGAAGACCATCGAGGTTACGTAACACGGCGCAATTTAAACTTGACGCACAAGCCCAATTTTCCTATGCTTTCCCCATGCAAAAGCAAAATCTCATAATAAAAGGAGAATAACATTATGGCAGAGAAGAT
>CAYVLI010000287.1:0-4162 GCA_964452105.1 uncultured Nitrospinota bacterium | reverse complement strand
TAATCGGCCTGACCATAGGGGCGGGGATGTACATGCTGAGCATAATAGCCACGGGTGTAACGGTGGCGTCTCTGGCGACCCTGAGGGCAGTGGATAGAAGGATAAGGAGGGACATATATAAGGAACTGATAGTGACCGCGGTATTCCGAACGGGCCTGCAGGAAGAGTTCGATTCCCTGCTCGAATCCAAAGACGTCAATATCCTCAGCGTAGATCAGGAGAGAGATATCGCACGAAACGAGACCACACTCCACTACATCCTGCGCAGCAAGAATGAGAATCTGTTCAAGAAGGCGGTGGAGGACGTATGCCTGCGAGAGGGCATCAGGCAGGTTCGGTTGAAATCCAGGGACAGGTAGGCATTCAGAGGATGCCCGGCTGAGGGGCCGGTTGCTGGCGGGACATATTTACACCTAAATCGAGCAATTCTTAGATGTCATTGCGAGTGAAACGAAGCAATCTCGTCTTTTTCTATGAGATTGCCACGCCCCCTGCGGGTGCTCGCAATGACAGGCAAACCGAGGCTTTCTATAAAAGGTTGCTCAACTTGAGTTACAATTTCTGAGCGGGCCGGGGTGGGTTCTGTTCGGGCACTATCGACTCCGGTTTATCCAGCTCCAGCTTGTATCTGTGCTCTATTATATATTCAGCCTCGCTCTTCCAGTCTCCGGGGCGACCCCACCGCACCAAATTACCATCAACGAAATAGAGGTAATAGTCCTTCTTCAAGTGGTCGTGACCTGAAGCGTAAGAAAACTGTGCTTCCATATATTGAAGCACTTCCACGATACGGCCCTTCTCGTCTTTCAGGGAACCTATGATGTCAGCCGGCTCTCCCAGAATTTTTCTCACCCCGTCTTCGGTCATGCCCACTTTTATCCGGGACATGTTCAGCGGCCGGTACTGCGATTTGGGGTAATCATGCCAGTATAGTACGCCCTCGCAGCCCACCAGGAAAAGGGCTGTCAAGACAACAACCAGGGTTCTCATGGTACCTCCTTCCGCCGGTTCGGAAGTAAGAATTCCCCCTTTATTTGTCGCGGAACACGCAGCCCACCGGCTCGCCCTTCATGAACAGGCCGCTGCAGCCGTTGCAGGAGATGCAGGTTGAGGGGGAATGGTCGCCGCTCATCCATCTGTTCACCAGGTCCGGCTCCCGCAGGAAGGGCCTGCTCAGGGAGATGAGGTCCGCCCGCCCCTCTTCTATAACCGACTCCACCACTTCGAATTTGCGCAACCCTCCCACCATGATCACGGGAGCCTTCACCCTGCGCTTTATCTCCTCGGCGAAGGGCATATAGAAGTTCTCGTTCCATTCGTCCTTGTCCATGGCGCCGCGGGAGTTATACGTTCCGCCGACGCTCCCGCCGCTGGGCTCGATGGCGTCTATGCCCTCCCTGTCCAGCGCTTCGGCCACGGGCGCAGAGTCCTCGATGGTCATGCCTCCATCCTGGAAGTCTGCCCCGTTCATCTTGATGAATACGGGGTAGCTTTCACCAGCGTTATCCTTCATGGACTTCATTATCTCCACAAAGAACCTGGCCCTGTTCTCAGCGCTGCCTCCATACTCATCCGTGCGCTTGTTGAAGAGCGGCGAGATAAACTTTGCCAGGGTGTAGCCGTGGGCCCCGTGAATCTGCACCGCGTCGAAACCCGCATCCCTGGCTCTGCGGGCCGCCTCGCCGTAGGTGGCGGCTATCTGTTCCATCTCCCCCCTGGTGACTTCCCTGGGCATGGCGTTTTCAGGTTCGCCGGGAGAGTGAGGCGATGGGGCTATCCTCTCGCCGTTGAAACAGAACGGGGGCGCCAACTGCGCCGTTATCCTGGCTCCCCGCTGATGCACGGCATCCGTCAGCTTCCTGAAATCCGGCACTACGTCTTCGCTTCCAAGCACCAGCCCCTTCATGCCGGGGCCTGGTTTCCAGCCGGCATCGGGGAAAGTGGCGCTGGTGTTTATCATGCCCACGCCCCCTTCGGCTAATTCACCGTACATATCGAAGAGCAGAGGGCCGGGCCGCCCGTCCTCCAGGGCCATGTTCTCCATGGTAGCCGAGCGAACGAAACGATTCCGCAACTTTATACCGCACAGCTCATAAGGCTCGAAAAGCATCGACATAGTTTAATCCCCCCTAAAATTTAGATTCGAGTAGACCCAGTGGATCGTAGGAATAGCCGAACGCACTGCGTATGGCTCCCATTATCTCTCCCTGGGTGGCATAAGCTTTGACTGCATCGAGTATGGGTGGCATCAGATTATTGTTTTTCTCCTTAACAGCAGTCTCATAGATGTCTTCCAGGCAGGTTTTGACCTTGTCGTTATCCCTTTTCCTTCGCAACCGCTCCAGCGATTCGACGGCCCACTCCCGCGAGAGGGGGGACACCTTGTGGAAGCTTCCAGGAGTCTCCTCATCGCCATCGGCGGCGAAGGCGTTCTGCCCCACCACCGTCATCTCCCTCGAATCGATCTCCTTCTGCACCCTCAATGCAGATTTCTCGATCTCTCCATCCACCCATCCCTTCTTTATGGCTTCCACCATACCGCCCTGATCATCTATTTGCTCCAGGAGCGCCGTAATCTCTTCTTCCATTTGCCTGGTAAGCGATTCGACATAGTAGGAGCCTCCGAGAGGGTCCGCCACCCTGGCCACTCCGCACTCGTAAGCCAGTATCTGCTGAGTCCGCAGGGCGATGCGCTGGGATTCCTCCGTGGGTATGGCTATGGGCTCGTCGAACGAACAGCAGTGCATGGACTGCGTCCCGGCCAGCACTGCGGCCAGGGCTTCGTAGGCCACCCTGATGACGTTGTTCAAGGGCTGCTGAGGCACCAGCGAGCAACCCGCCGTGTGTGAGCCGAACTTGAACTGCATAGACCCGGCCTGATTAGCGCCGAACTTATCTCTCATTATCCGCGCCCAGACCTTGCGGGCCGCCCGCAGCTTGGCTATCTCCTCGAAGAAGTCGATGTGGGAAGAGCAGTAGAAGGTAACCCGCGAAGCGAAGGAATCGATATTCAGGTTCCGCTCCAGCGCCCCTTGCACATAAACCAGCGCAATTGCCATGCCGAAGGCCATCTCCTGCACGGCGTTGATGCCCTGTTCCCTCAGGGCGTAGGTATCCACGCTTATGGGGTAGTATTGCGGCATATTCCTTGCGCAGAACTCTATGCAGTCCACGGCGGTTTTCACAGAAAGCTCCAGTGGAACCGCCGGTGCATAGCCGCAGTAACGGAAGCCGACGGGGTCGTTCTGCACGGAGCCTCTCAGTCTGCCAACCTCGGCCCCCTGCTTCTCGGCGGCCGCGATGTATTGAGCCAGGTGTACGGGCGCGGCGCAGGTGTTGCTGACCAGGGAAACGGTGTTATCCGCCGTCGAGATGCCCTCCAGCACCGTCTCCATGTCTTTGAGGGAGGAGATGGAGACGCCCACGACGCCCACCTCGTTCTCGGCCCTGGGGTGGTCTGCGTCTATGCCGAAGGTTGTGGGAACGTCGAAGATGATGAGAAGACCGGTGGCTCCTTCCGCAGCCTGAAACTTGAGGCGGCGGTTGGTATCCTGCGGAGCGCCGAATCCGCATACTTCGCGCCTTGTCCAGAGCCGCTTCCGGTACAGGTTGGCGTGTATTCCTCTTACGAAAGGAAACTCACCCGGGTGGTTTATCTCCCGGGAATATTCTATATTCTTCAGGTCTTCGGGGATATACGCTTCTTGAAGCGGCAGGCCGGACCAGGTTTTGCTCCCTTTTGCTCCTTCCCGGTAGGCATCCTGGATATCTCTTCCATCTCTTACGTCGCCCATGAAATGTTCCTTCTGCCGCGATTACGCGTAAGGGCGGCCCGTCGGCCGCCCTCATCACAGTTTTAATTTAGCATATTGATATTGTCTCAAAAATACGCCCTCAAAATGTAGCAGAGATTCTTCGCTTCGCTCAGAATGACAGGCTCGAAGCTTGTCCTTGTCATGCCGAGTCACGCCAGGGGCGTGGCGAAGCATCTCGCCGGTAAGCAGTGGACTTAAGGTTGGGGGCAACCATAGAAATTATTTAATTGTTTGTGAGACGCAATACCAGAAATGCACCTTGAAAGGCCCGCCAGCAAACCGTCATGAAAGGCGCTTAAAAAATCAGCATCTCCAAAAAGGCGTCCATGCGGGTCTTTATCTGTCCC
>CAYVLI010000286.1:0-4163 GCA_964452105.1 uncultured Nitrospinota bacterium | reverse complement strand
AACCAATAAATGATTAAATTGCACACTTTCTTGGAAAGCGTGCAATTGGCTACCGGGGGAGACTTTTTGGAAAAAGCCTCCCCCAAACCCCCACCAAAAACTTTCGACAATGTCTCCCGATGGAAGAAGCAGCCTGATTTGGCGATTATACAAAAGTCTTGGGAGGGGGCATGAGGGAACCCTTCTACAAAAGGGTTCCCCAAGTCTCCAATGAAACTATTTCGCAAAAAGGGTTTCACTGTTAATCTCTAAATAAAGAGCGACAAAAAGGAGATAAAGATGGCCGAATACAAGAACATCATTTACGAGAAGGAAGGCAAGATAGGCATAATAACGCTCAACCGGCCGGAGAAGATGAACGCCCTGAGCAAGGCGCTCATAAATGAGCTGATGGACATCCTGAACAGGGCAGACAGCGACCCGGACACCCGCGCCCTCATCATAACCGGCGCAGGGCGTGCCTTCTGCGCCGGGTACGATCAGTCCGCCTCGGACACCGGAGACCGCAAATACTCCGACGACTGGCGCAAAGGCATCTTCGGCAACGCCCGCTTCTGGTTCAGGATTTGGGACCTCACCCTCCCCGTCATCGCCGCCGTGAACGGCTACGCCCTGGCAGGCGGAGGCGACCTGGCCATGGCCTGCGACATAACTCTGGCCTCGGACCAGGCCCGCTTCGGCTACCCGGCCATCCGCATGAGCGGCTTCCCCCCTACCCTGCTCTGGCCCTACCTCATCGGCCCCAAGTTCACCAAGGAGCTGCTGTTCACAGGCAAGCAGATAGATGCGGCGGAGGCCGAGCGCATGGGCATGGTGAACCGCGTCGTCCCCCAGGACAGGCTCATGGACGAAGCCAGGGCCATGGCCAAGGAGATGCTCAAGACGCCCCGCCTGGTCATCGAGATGAACAAGGCCACCGTGAACCGCGTTTACGAGATGATGGGGCTGCGCGCGGCCTTCGGGTTCATGGGTGAAATGGACGTCATCGCCCACATGACCGAGGGCGGCGAGACGTTCGGCCAAATAGCCAAGGAGAAGGGCGCCAAGGCGGCCTTCGAATGGATGAACACAGCCGAAAAGGACTGATTTTATTCCGGATTTGTCGTCAGGAACCGGCTTTTCTGAGGGAACCCTTTTGAAAAAGCGTTCCCTCAGACACCCTCCCAAAACTTTTTTGACGCGGCAGTGGCGCGGAGCACCGTGCCACTACTTATCGAAGGGCGGAACTGGGCCCATGAGCCGCTCAGCCAACTCCAGAAACTGCCTCGCTCGCTCTATCTGTTCCTGCGCCTGAACAACGCTTACCTCATTCCCGACTCCATAATCACCGCTAAATCGTAATTCTTGAGCATTTATAAGAAACCTGTGAAAATCCGCCGGTACTTTGCCCGTGCTGGCAAAATGTTGACCAAAAGCTGCTATCACCGCAGAATGTTTGGAAAAAGACAGCCCTTCCCCTTCCAGAAATGCCTCTGCAAGATAAAACATCGCATAGTAGGCTCGTGAAGCAGCAAAGCCCGGGTAGCCATTCTCCAGTAGAAGCTCAGCAGCCGCGGCACTTTCCCGGGCGCGTATAAGAAGTTCAAGCTGATCTTCCGTCAAAGCGGGACCCCTTCCTTACGAATGTTGCGCAAGAATGGTCCTTGTCTATTAAGAAACCGCTCCTCATCCATGAAGGCGCACGAGATGACCTCGTTGTATTCCAGAGACAAACCCGCAACTATCTCGCTCGTTCGCTTTATCTCCTCACCCGGATTCACATCGCCCTTCAGCACAACCAGCACGTCAATATCCGAGCCGGCCTCCGCATCCCCCCGCGCATGCGAGCCGTAGAGCACCATCCGAACCAGCCGCTCGCCGTAAAGCCTCTCCAGTTGCCTATTCAATTCCGTCAGTACTTTTTTTACTTTCTCATTCAATTATCTTATCACCTCGGGTAGGGTTAGCCCACATTAGCTTTCCACGTAGCTAACATCATCTTTCGCTTTGGAATTTAGGTTTTCCATCCGTCCTCTATAATATCAAGCGGCATGACTGGTATTATGTCATCTGCGTTTCTTTCTTTTGCTCTTTGGTTCTCTTCACAATGGATGGCTAAAGATAGATATATTAATGCAGATCGGATCATCTTAAGAAGCCTTAGCGTTTTTTCCTCAAATTCGTACCGGTCCATAGAAAAAGCTAGTTTGTCAATTGATAATGAGACCGCCTCATGATTATCCACAGTTGATGTCACCCAAAACTCGTTATGTAGTTTAAGGTATTTATGCTCTAAATGGTTGCGAATTTTGCAAAGTTCTTGAGCGCTTGGCTCAATAGATTGCTTGAAACCTTGTTTATCTTCGTATAAATCCTTGCTGAGCCAAAAAAGTCCACGAAGTGGCCAATTCTGGCGCTGCCGGAAATCGTGTCTCAAACCTTTCTGTCGAGATTGCATTTCATACCATAGTGTTCTGAAGCTAACTTTTTTTTCATTAATTGAAAGCCCGAGATAATGATTAAAAAAATATGCTATTTTATCAAATATTGAATACGCTACTTTGAATGCTGCTTTGACTTTTTCAATGGCAAGAGAATATGCAGGATAGTCCAGCGTATTTATAAGTAGAACTTCCTTATCTGAAAAGTGTGCTTGCTTATCATTAATTCCCTCATAATACAAAAATCTAGCTGAAACAAACTCTTGCTTCATTTGATTAAAATATCCTTGATAATATGGACCTTGGCTAATGCCTGTTACAATGGGAGGTGTGCTAAAGATATCTCTAGCTCCAATCGGGTAAGGACCAAGATCATTCAAAGGATTCAGAAATAACCTATTATGTAGACACCACTTCCGATACTGAATTTCCCCTTTTGAACTTCCCAAGAAGTATTTATATGACTCTACATCTTTGCCTAGAGCTAAAGAATTCAACCACTCTAAATGTCTATTAAACCCTTGCCTAGCTTCTTCATGGAGTTCCCCTGAAAGAGCATTCTTTAAATCTTTTTGTGCTGATTTAAGTAAAATCAATTGATGACCATTGTCATAAAGCACACTAGCATAGTGAATTAAACCTATTCCTCTATTACCCATAGCCATAGCAAATGAATGGTCTATTTTAATGACTTCGTCCCAACATTCAATGGCTTCGATGAAGCGGCCGATATGGTTAAGGGTGTTACCTAAATTGGTTATAATTGGGCACCTTTCTTCTCTGGTTAATCCCTGAAGATCATCCCCTTGTAAAGCAAGGCGAAGATGAATAATTTCCTTTTCTAATTCTTCTTGTTCCCAATCCCATAACTTCTCTTTACCACCTCTCAACAATATTCTTAAATTTGCCCATGCATTAGCTAGATAATAATTCAGAACGTCAAATTGTCTCGTTGTCAACTGTCGTTGATGTAATTTATCAACCAATTTAATTGCATGTTTAAGGCCTTCGGTTTTCTGCAGGTCCCATGAGTAATCTATTAGATTGCCAATATGCTCTAATGCATCTTCTGAGTTTAAATTGGCAAAATCCTCCACTGACATTAGTAGTGTGTAATATTTCTTATCCATAATATTTCCTAAATTTAACTTATTCGCTGATAAATAACTTACAGATTAAAGTTAAGTGCCAAACCGAACTCTGCCGGGTCTTCTCCTTCCAGGTGTAGAGCCACTGCTTCCTGGAGGTTGGCGATGGTCGCGTCCAGAGTCTTGCCCTGCGTGACGACGCTTATCTCCAGGCACTCGGCCACGTAGTATTTTTCACCCTTATGGATAAAAGCTTTTATCGTATGCCGCATACTTTCTCCTTAAAGCCGTGAAATCAGAGTCTTTAAAATCACCTTCTTATATATAGTGTGTCCTGCAAAAGTCTCCTCCCTGTCATTCCCCGGCTTGACCGGGAAATCCAGGGTAAGGTGCAAGCTATTGAAAATAATGGATTCCCGCTTTCGCGGGAATGACACCAGACACTAAACATAAAAAAGAAATAGTACATACAGCACTTTTTCAGGATACACATAAAGAATAACTATCTCCTACCAATATAAAGGTATCTGAATCCGCGTCAAGCAAGCCCCCTACACGCTCTGGTCGTCGATGCGAGGGATTTTGTGGGGCGGGCCGATGGCCAGCAGCGCGGAGTCGGGGACGAACTCGATGTCCACGGGCAGGCCGAACCGCT